>DAOOSE010000042.1:0-7607 GCA_035389625.1 bacterium | reverse complement strand
TGAGGCCGATCCCTTTAACGGACGCATTTCTTCTGATTCACCGATTGGCTCCGCTCTCCTTGGGCACAAGAAGGGTGATGTTGTCAAAGCCAAAACGCCGGGCGGTGAAATAGAGATCAAGATTCTAAAGATCGGTTGATCTTGCAAAAACCAAAAGCCAAGGTCCCAAAGCAACAATAAAACCAAAAGAGGAAAAGCCAAAATGTTTTGGTTTTACTATTTTTTAGTTAGAGACTTTCTTTTGGTTTTGGGGTCTGGTGTCTTGGTTTTTTTAAGAATTTTTGAATCATACCGCTTGATATGATATATTAAAGACAATTTTTAGCCACTGGATTCTATTATGACAAAAGACCTAGGAACAACCGAAAAAGAGCTAATTGAAGTTAGAAAAGAGAAATTAGTATCACTGGAGAACAAGGGTATTAATCCTTATCCCTCAAATAGTGAGCGCAATTACATGGCTGCCGATGTTCGTGAAAAAGAGGACCAGCTTATCACGTCAAAAGAGGAAATTATTGTTGCGGGACGGCTTTTAGCAAGGCGAGGACATGGCAAATTGGTCTTTGGCGATCTTTCCGATGAATCAGGAAAGATTCAGGTTGTATTTAAGGCTGACATTCTTGCTGAGGCCCAATTTGAATTGCTAAACCTCATCGATGTCGGCGATTTTATAGAGGTCAAAGGTAGTGTTTTTAAAACGAACGCCGGAGAACTCTCAATCCAGGCTCTGGAATTACGCATCCTGACCAAGTCCTTACGTCCACTTCCGGAGCAATGGTTTGGCCTCAAGGATGAAGAATCCCGGTTGCGAAAGCGATATCTTGACTTTATTTTGAATCCAAAGTTGAAGGAGTTATTTCAACAGAAGGAGCGATTTTGGGCTGCAACTAGAGACTTTTTGAAGTCTCGCGGTTTTCTTGAGGTAGAAACACCAGCGCTTGAAACGACGGCAGGGGGAGCTGATGCTAACCCATTTATTACTCATCATAATGCTCTTGATATCGACGTTTATTTGCGAATTTCGATGGGTGAGCTTTGGCAAAAAAGGTTGATGGTTGCCGGGTTTGAAAAGACTTTTGAAATTGGCCGGCAATTCAGGAACGAGGGGATGAGCAGGGAACACTTGCAGGATTACTCCCAAATGGAGTTTTACTGGGCTTATGCCAATTACGAAGATTCGATGGCTCTTGTTGAAGAAATGTATAAGGATATTGCTGAAAAAGCATTCGGAACATTGAAATTCAAGATTGGCGAGTTTGATGTTGATCTTTCTGGAAAGTGGGGTCACATTGATTACGTTGACACTATTAAGGAAAAGCTTGGAATTGATGTATTAGATACAGGAACCGAGGAACTAAAGAACAAATTACGTGAACTGAAACTTCACTTCGATGAAAAAGACTCAAGGGGCAGACTGATCGATATACTCTGGAAACAAATTAGAAAAGGCATTGCTGGGCCTGTTTTTCTGATCAATCATCCGGTTGAAGTCAGTCCGTTGGCCAAGCGAAAAGATGACGACCCTAGGAAAGTTGAGCGCTATCAGATTATTCTCGCCGGCAGCGAGATGGGAAATGGCTATTCAGAGCTCAATGATCCGATAGATCAGAGGAATCGATTTGAGGAACAAGCCAAAATGCGTGAAGCAGGTGACGATGAGGCACAGATGAACGATACTGATTTTGTTGAAGCGCTTGAATATGGTATGCCGCCGACCACCGGTTTCGGTTTTTCCGAGCGCCTTTTCTCCTTCCTAGCCGACAAGACTGCCAGAGAGTGCCAGATGTTTCCACTGATGCGACCACACCAGCCAAAGGCTAGAATAACCAATAACCAAGAAACAAACACCAAACAAAACCAAGACGCCAAAATGCTCAAATTGGCCACGATTGTTTTGAATAGTGATGCAAAGATGCTGCCATGGCAGAGGTTAAACACCGCTGCGCATTTGAGTGCTTCGTTTGCAGCCAGAAACGAGGGCAAGGATTTACTTTATCGGGACACAGTCGCAACAAAAGACGGTAAGGAACTTAAGCTCAACATTCAACATGCAATAATGATAAGGGAAGCCTCGAAAAGCTCCATTTCCAATCTAATTACCTCCGCTCGGCAGAGCGGTATTGATGTATTTGAATTCAGCCGAGAAATGCTCGAGACTACTAATGACAAGAAGGTAGCCGAGCAAACAGCAGCCAAGAACTTGGAAGAAATAGAACTTCTTGGAATCTTGCTCTTCGGTGAAAAGGGGAAGGTCGAGGAACTGACAAAAGATCTAAAATTGGTGGAGTAATAATGCAAGATATTAAATTTATTAGAGAAAATTTAGCACAAATAAAAAAAGCAGCCGAGCAAAAGAATCTAGTTGTAGACCTTGATAGATTGCTTCAAATTGACGAACAGCGGCGTAAGCTTCAGTCAGATATGGATGGGCTCAGGGCTGAAAAAAATAAATTATCGGGGACAGGGGTAAAGCCTTCTGACGAAGACATTAAAAAAGTTAAAGAAATCAAAGGGAAACTTGACTTAGATCAAAAAGAACTCGATAAAACAGAGGATGAGTACTGGGACCTTATGGTGAAGGTTCCGACAATCCCCTCTTTAGATACTCCGGTTGGAAAAAGTGACCAAGAAAACAAAATCGTGGCGACGTGGGGCACCAAGCCAGAGTTTGATTTTAAGCCCAAAAGTTATCTTGAACTTGCCAGGGACCTTGATCTTCTTGACTTGGAAAGGGGCGCAAAAGTCGCCGGTTACCGAGGTTATTATGTAAAAAATGAGGCCGTTCTTCTCGAGATGGCATTCATGTACCTCGCTTTAGAGAAGCTATATTCTCGAGGTTATACTTTAATGATTCCCCCTACTCTAGTGAAAGAATTTCCTCTTTTTGGAAGTGGCTATTTTGGTGGCAAGAAATATGATCCTAATAGGGATGAAATCTATAAGATTGCTAATGACGAGAAGTTAAGTACAGGTGAGGTTAAAAAAGAAGATCGTTTCTTGGTTGGAACTGCTGAGCCGTCATTGCTTGCTTATTACAGCGGAGAGGTTCTGGATGAAAAAGACTTGCCAATGAAGATTTGCGGTTTTTCTCAGTGCTACAGGTCTGAAATTGGCAGTTATGGCAGAGATACAACGGGGATCTACCGTGTTCATGAATTTATGAAAGTTGAACAAGTAGTGTTGTCTAAAGCATCCAAGGAAGAATCAAATCAGCTTCATGAAGAGATTTTTGATGTATCTAAGGAATTGCATAAGGATTTGGGATTGCCCTACCATGCGATTCAGATGTGTACCGGCGATCTTACCGTTGGCAAATATAAGCAATACGACATTGAAGCATGGATTCCCAGCAAAAATGGATATGGTGAGACAGGCTCTGCTTCAAATTTCCTTGATTGGCAAGCAAGAAGGCTTAATGTTCGTTACAAAGATACAGAGGGAAATAAAAAATTTGTATACATGCTTAATGATACTGCATTGCCAAGTCCCAGAATATTAATTGCGCTTCTCGAAAATCACCAGCAAGCTGATGGCTCGATAAAAATTCCAGAAGTTCTTCATAAATATTTGCCGTTTAAGGAAATTAGAAAAAAGCTAAAAGCTAATGGCTCATAGCTTGTAGATCAACCAGCTATTTGCTATTTAGCAATCAGCTCTAAGCTGAACACATGCAGATTCAATTCCGTGCAAAAGATGTTGTATTGACCGACAAAAACCGTTCCTACATCGAGCGCCGAATTCGAAAATTGAAGCACTATATCCATGATGAGCCGGTGATGGTGGATGTTTATCTGACGGACGAGAGCAGTAAAGAAAAGGGCGGTGACGACCAGTCCGTCGAGATAGCTGCAATGATCAAGGGAAAAAAGCTTTTTGTGCATGAAACTGATCCAGAGATAATGGTCGCTTTTGCTAAGGCCTATGAGGGTTTTGACCGCAAGATCAAAGAAATCCATGCCAGAAGGATTGATCGCTCACAAAAACCGCGAGACGGCAGGATCGAAAGGTTGCTTAAGCGCTTTGGATTGAGGAAATAATATGATTGAAAGTAGACCTGACTCAACATTAAATAACCAATCGGAGACAACAACTTCTGGTCCTTTCCAAAGAAGTGTAGGAGCAAGAAGAGACAAGGTTGCCGCATTTAGGGAAGGTGAATCAGAAACAGAAAAGTATTGGTATTATTCAGACTCTTCTCTTAAGCACGATGGGACTGATCGGTCACAGGAACCATTTAGTAAAACCTTTTTTGACGTTTTGCCAGGAGCAGATCTCAAAGAATATGTAGAAGCCATGCTTGCCAACAGGAAAGGGCTCGCCGTTGGTCTCGAAATTGGCGGTGTTGGGTATAATCTTTTTGGTGATTTTAGCCCGGATTTCTTTACTCGAACCGCTGGAATTGCTCTGGTTGATCGCGGTGAAAGGTTATCCGAGCCGCCACAAGGTGTACCAAATCATTCTGTAATTGAGGGTGACATTTTTGAGGCGGAGACGCGAAGAAGGGTCTTTCAGTGGGTTGGGCCGGAAGGTGTAGATTTCGTTATAGAACGAATGGGTGGCGGTCGACAGACCTGGCCAGAGGATCCTATTCACATAATTGGGATAATGTCATGGATTTATAGTTTTGTACGTGAAGGCGGTCTTATCCTCGCCCAACTTCCATATAGTCAGCTAAAAGATCTTCCGCAAAGATATAGAAATGATTTGGTGACACTAAATGGTTGGGTTTCCATGATTCAAGCTGAATATGTTGGAAAACTTGAAGTTGCACTAGGAGAAGAAGCCATTAGACTGAATAAATTAACCGACGCTCCGGAAAAATTACCTTTACTTGCTGTCTAATGTTAGCGCCAATTTGTACTTACTTCTATTTGTGTTTGACGCTCCTTGGTGGTATATTCGTGAAGTAGAAAGAGCACAATTTTTCAATTAAGAATTAAGAATTCCTAGTCAATTCCCAATTTATAAATTAAATAATTATTTAAATTGGTGCTTGATTCTTCATTAGAAATTTTTAATTTGGTAATTTTACTATGGGCTTACTTGATAAAATTTATAATCCAAGCCGTCGTGTCATTAATTCTCTCGAACTGAAGGTTGCTGCTATCAACTCAGCCGAGTCAAATATTGCCAAGCTCACCGATTCCGAGATGAAGGCTAAAACAGCTGAATTTAAAGCAAAATTGGCCAATACCGGAGGCGACCCAACTTCGCCCGATGGGCTACGCTGGGCAAGCAGAGATCGTGAGAGAGAAATTTTGTCCGAAATTGAGGTAGAAGCCTTTGCGCTCCTCCGCGAGGCGATGAAGCGGGTCTGGGGTGAGCGCCATTTTGATGTGCAATTAATCGGCGGATTGGTACTGCACCAGGGGAAGATCGCCGAGATGAAGACGGGTGAGGGAAAAACTATTGTTGCCGCACTCCCCCTTTATCTAAACGCTCTGACAGGGCGGGGAGTTCATCTTGTCACGGTGAATGATTATCTCTCTAAGCATCATGGGGAAGGTATGGGAGATGTTTTTAATTTTTTGGGACTCACTGTCGGAATTGTTCAATCCAATCAGGAAACCTATCGATTTGTAAAGAATCATACTTACAAGCACTATTCTGAATGTGATGGATTGAATTTAGAACAATGTACGCGCAAAGAAGCCTACGCTTGCGATATCACTTATGGCACCAATAATGAATTCGGCTTCGATTATCTGCGCGACAATATGGCGCCAAGTGTCGAAGCTTGCGTACAGCGCGAGCTGAATTTTGCCATCGTCGATGAGGTTGACTCCATTTTGATTGATGAAGCGCGAACGCCTCTTATCATCTCCGCGCCTGCCCAGGAATCTGCTTCGATGTACCAGCAATTTGCCGCACTTGTCCCCCGTCTGAAGCAGGGCGAAGATTATATTATCGATGAAAAAGATCGTGCTGTTACACTGACAGATGCCGGCATTGCTTCGATGGAGAAGCTATTAAATGTAAAAAATATTTATGAAGCTGGTGGGATCACGCTGGTTCATCACCTGGAGCAGTCGCTTAAAGCAGAGACGCTTTTCAAAAAAGATAAAGATTATGTCGTTCGTGAAGGGGAGATTGTCATTGTTGATGAGTTTACGGGGCGCTTGATGGTGGGTCGTCGTTATTCCGAGGGTTTGCATCAGGCAATCGAGGCCAAAGAAGGTGTCCAGGTCAAGCAAGAATCCCAGACTCTGGCGACAATTTCCTTCCAAAATCTTTTTCGAATGTATGACAAGCTTGCCGGTATGACAGGTACGGCTGCCACCGAGGCGGAAGAATTTTATAAAATATATAAATTAGACGTAGTAGAAATTCCGACCAACAAGCAGGTGGCCAGGGTGGATCTCCCCGACCGCATTTACAAGAGTGAAGCGGCAAAGTTCCAAGCGGTTGCCGAGGATGTAAAAGAGAGAAATGAGAAGGGTCAGCCGATTTTGATCGGTACCGCTTCGGTGGAAAAAAACGAACAGTTCTCTCGCCTGCTCTCTAAAATCGGTGTTAAGCATGAGGTTTTAAACGCTAAACAGCATGAACGTGAAGCAAAAATTATCGCAAAGGCTGGATTTAAAGGTGCTGTCACGGTTGCTACAAATATGGCTGGCCGCGGTACCGATATTAAGCTTGGCGAAGGCGTGTGCGAACTTGGAGGTCTTCATGTCATTGGTTCGGAGCGGCATGAAGCCCGGCGCATCGACAATCAGTTGCGTGGCCGTGCCGGTCGTCAGGGAGATCCCGGTTCGAGCCAGTTTTTCGTCTCTATGGACGATGACTTGATGCGTATTTTCGGAGGTGACCGCCTTAAGAATATTATGAACTCCCTGGGCTTGCCTGATGACATGCCGATCGAGAATAAAATTATTACACGCTCCATTGAGTCAGCTCAGCGCCGGGTCGAGGGTCACAACTTCGATATCCGGAAACACTTGGTTGAGTATGATGACGTAATGAATAAACACCGAGAGGTGATTTACAGGAAAAGGAGAAGGATATTAGAGCTTCCTTCGGAAGAAAGCCAAGACTCCAGGCCCCAAAGCCAAAATGAAAACCAGGAAAAGGCAGATCATCAAACGTTAAAAGATGAGATTTTGGATACCATTAACGATGAGATTGATGCTACACTGGCTGTAAATATTGAAGATGCCGACAAGGCTCGGGCTGAGCTCTCTGCCCTCTTTGGGACGGAACAGAAACTCGAATTGAATCCCGAGAAGTTGAAAAGCTTTGCACGAGAGCTTTATGAAAAAAGAGAGGAAAAATTTACCTCTTCTGTAATGCGTCAAGTCGAACGGATGGTTTACCTTCGCACGATTGATATGCTCTGGGTGGAACATTTGACTACCATGGATGAGCTTCGCACCGGAATTGGTTTGCGAGGTTACGGCCAACGCGATCCCCTTGTCGAGTACAAGCAAGAGGCCTACTTAATGTTTCAGAATTTACTCAAAACCATTGAGAGCAACGTTGCAAGGACTATTTACCGTGTGGAAGTGACGGTGAACCAGCCGCCAGCTCCTCCCACCTCCCGCCCACTCGAATATCAAAAGCCTGATGTTGATGATCTGCCGGAGTCCACAGTCCGCCCCCCAACCAAT
>DAOOSE010000041.1:7037-7720 GCA_035389625.1 bacterium | reverse complement strand
GGCAAATATCGCAGAGGGCTATGGTCGATATTACTACAAGGAAAACATTTCTTTCTGTCGGAAGGCTCGCGGTTATTTAAACGAAACAATAAACCACTTGATCGAAGCGAAAGATATGGGGTTTGTGTCTGCTGAAAGATGTGAGAAGATAATTGCTGATTATATTTCATTGCGAATGATGCTAAATGGATACATCAAATATCTGGGCAGCAGAAAGTTGGAGGATTAGTTTCTGCATTAACACTTTTACTCATTAACGCTTACCTGGAAACAAATGAAACAACTTGTAAGAAAGTGGTGGCTGGGGCTAAAATACGCCCCAAATGACCCAAGAGCGATGATTGGTAGAACTATCAAGATTGCGACAATTGGTGGTGGAACAGGCATGTCAAACTTGCTTCGCGGATTGCGACACTATTCTGATAATATCTCTGCTATCGTAACCGTGGCTGACAATGGCACTTCCACCGGGAAGCTCAGGAAGGAGTTTGATATTCTGGCTCCTGGTGACATCCGAAAATGCATTGCCGCTTTGTCATACAATGAGGATCTAATTAAGAAAATTTTTGAATATCGATTCGAGAAGGAGAAGCTATTTGGTGGTCATACCCTTGGCAATATTTGGTTGACGGCACTTACAAACTACTTTGGCTCTTTTGACAAGGCCATCGAGGTTTCATCGG
>DAOOSE010000041.1:0-7027 GCA_035389625.1 bacterium | reverse complement strand
GGCAAGGTGTTGCCCGCTACTCTTGAAAATGTTGATTTGAAAATTTTTTACGAAGATGGCACCTCGATGGTTGGTGAATATCATTTAGATGAGGAGCTAAAACAGCCAAAGAAAATTTCTTTTAATAAAAATGACGTATCTGCTTATCCCAAAGCTACCGAAGCCCTCGTCGACGCAGATCTTATTGTTATTGGTCCAGGTAGTCTCTTCGGTAGCGTCTTGCCCAATTTGCTTATTCCTGAGATAAAAGGCGCCTTAATCTCAAACAAATGGGCAATGAAAGTTTATGTTGCTAATTGCTCAACAGAGAGAACTCAAACAGCTCATTTCTCCGTTGAAGATCATATCAGAGTGATTTTCGAGCACACCAAGGAAAAGGTTTTCGATTATTGTCTTGTGAATAAAAAAATCATCCGGCAGTCAAAAAGACGAAAGGAGTTAGGGGAAATTAATAATATCACGACAGATAAGAAGGTTATTGATGGCGTAGAAGTAGTTCTAGATGATGTAATTTCGGAGGAGAATCCGCTTTTTCATGATTCTGCCAAATTAGCAAAAGCTCTTCTGGACTTGTATAATAGAGTGGGGAGAAGTTAAGCGATAAGCGGGAAACGCGGTAAGTGGTTTGTGATGCGTTATATTGTTTTTCTAAACAACCCCTTAACTCTTGCCTAATAACTCATAATCCATGGAGGCGGTCTATGAAACGTTCTATCATCATCGGCAATTGGAAGATGTATGCGACGAGCAGTGCCGATGCTCACGTCTTGGCTACTTCGGTGCGCAATGGTGTGGCTTCGGTCCCAAATCTGGAAGTCGTTCTCTGCCCACCATCAATCTGGCTGTCTGAGATCGCAAATATCTTGAAACGCTCGACCAAGGTTGCTCTCGGAGCCCAAAACGTCGCAGATGAGGCGGAGGGAGCTTTTACCGGGGAAATTTCGGTGCTCATGGTGAAAGAAATGGCTGATTACGCGATCATTGGCCACTCTGAGCGTAGAGAATATTTCGGTGAGAGTGATTTTGATGTGAATGAAAAGGTGCTATTAGCATTAAGGGCAGGCTTAACTCCAATTATTTGTGTCGGGGAGAAAAAGCGCAAAAGTCATCCAACAGAACCCATAAAACAGCTCGAAGAAGCCTTGAGTCATGTTCCAAGGAAATATTTAAATCAAATTATTGTAGCTTATGAACCAATCTGGGCGATCGGTACCGGTGAGAATGCTGAACCAGAGTATGTACGAAGAGTTGCTACTCTTCTACGTGAACAATTACATCGGGACACGCCAATTCTTTATGGGGGAAGTGTTAATTCTCAGAATATTGCCGGATATGCTGCCGAGCCTGAACTTGATGGAGCCTTAATTGGTGGAGCCAGTGTCAAGGCGGCTGAATTTATTAAAATTTGTAAGACTTGGAGTGAATCAAGGATAATAACAAAAAACGAATAACGAATTTCGTTTCACTCAGCTAATAACGAATAAACGAATTAGTTTGCTCCTATATGCCAAGAAAAGAATTAATTTATCCCGAGTTAAGTTATAAGTTAGTCGGTCTTGCTTATAAGATCGATAATTCAATTGGATTTGGACAGAGTGAAAAAGTTTATTGTGATGCACTTGAAGAACTGCTGAAACAATCCAAAATTAGATATGAGCGGGAGATTTATTCTCCGATTAAAATTGAGGAAAAAGTAATAGCAAAACGATATTTTGATTTTTTAATTGAAGGCAAAATTATTATCGAGGTTAAAGCTGGAGTTTATAGGTATAGAGAAGTCTGTGATCAGCTTTTTGGCTATTTAAAGGCAGGCAAATTATTATTAGGAATTGTTATCCGCTTTACTCGTAATGGAGTTCAAGTAAAAAGAATTCCCTGTTATTATTGATATTGGTTTATTGGTTATTAGCTTTAATTAGTTATCCGTATCTGTTGGAGGTTATGATGAAAATTGCGATAAATGGTTTCGGTAGGATTGGACGGGCTGCGGCTAAGATTATATTTGAAAGGCCCGGAATTGAGTTAATGGCGGTCAACGATTTGACCGATGTGCCAACGTTGGCTCATTTACTCAAATACGACACTTCTTATGGTATTTGGGAACGGGAAGTCGGTTTCGATGAAGGTGATCTCTTGATTGGTAAAGCCAGGGTGAAAGCGTATGCCGAGAAAGACCCAGCTGATTTGCCCTGGCGTGAGCTGGGTGTTGACGTCGTATTGGAGTGTACCGGCCGATTTCTGACGCAAAAAGATGCTAGCGGCCATATTAAAGCAGGTGCAAAGAAGGTTGTTCTCTCAGCGCCTGCCAAAGATGATGAGACTAAAACATTTGTTCTTGGGGTAAATCATACAGAGTACAAGGGCGAGGAAATTATCTCCAATGCCTCATGTACTACCAATTGCATCGCTCCTGTGATGAAAGTGATCGAGGATACCTTTGGTATCGAAAAATCCCTCATGACGACAATCCACTCTTATACGGCTGATCAGAATTTGGTTGATGGGCCACATAAGGATTTGCGACGGGCCCGTGCCGCAGCTTGCAACATTGTGCCGACTTCGACTGGAGCAGCCAAAGCCGCTTACAAGACGATACCGGTGCTCAAAGGTAAATTTGACGGTCTGGCTTTGCGAGTGCCCACGCCGGTTGTTTCTCTCTCTGATATTACCGTGGTGACAAAGAAAAACGCCTCTGTGGAGGCAATAAATGAAGCTTTCAAGGATGCAGAGGATGGAGATTTGCGTGATGTTTTACGAACGATTGAAGAACCCCTCGTCTCCTCCGATTTAATTAAAGTGTCTGCTTCATCTGTCGTAGATTTGCCACTAACACAGGTGGTTGGGGATAATTTGGTCAAAGTTATTGCCTGGTATGACAACGAGTGGGGCTATTCGAACAGATTGGTGGAATTGGCAGAATATATCTGTGATAAATAATGGATGGGGGCGTGCCCAGCTGCCGTAGAGATTTTGGCTCTCGTTGGCTGCTTGGCATGCCCACCGGTTGTTAGTCAATGACGATCCCCGTTGGGATCGCCTCGGTGAGAAATGGGATTTGTCGATGGGGATATCCCATTCCCGCTCGATGGACACAGTCACGTTGTCACAGGGGTCAACCCCATGTACCTGGCAGAAACGAGTGGTGATCCACTCGTTGTCAGCGTCCTCAGGAATCGTTCTCAATTCCTGAGCGATTACCATCCCATCCTTGGAGATGGTAATCCGAAACGCCGCGTACCATCTTCGTCCTGGGTTGATCGTAATCACCCCCTCTCAGCCACTATCTATACAGGAGATATCAAGATAAGTAAAGGAGATTCTAATGAAACCAGGTATTGATTATATTGGTGTAGGTTGTGGTTGTATCGTTTTTAATGATAAGAATGAAATTTTGCTATTGAAGCGCTCAGAAAATTCTAAAACGGATCGTGGTCGGTGGACTAGGCCTGGTGGTGCTGTGGAATTCGGCGAGACCTTTGAGGTAGCGGTCAAGCGTGAATTGAAGGAAGAAGCAGGAATTGATATCGAGGTAATCCGTCAGCTTGATTATACTGACGATCTTAAGACTGAGGACGGAATCCACAAGCACTGGGTTACTTTGGGTTTTCTTGGAAAAATTGTCGGCGGGGAACCGAAAAACATGGAGCCAGATAAGCATACTGAAATTGGCTGGTTTCCGCTCGACCAGGTTCCTGATAACTTAACAATCTACACTAAACGATCAATTGATTTCTTAAAGAAGCAATAATATCAAAAGCACTAAAACTGACATAGTCCTTATAATGAAATGAGACGATCGTTCAGTTTCATTGGAAATGAAAAATATGATTAGCAAAGCGAATTTGATCAGCAAGAAAGTTCTAGCTGCTGGCAAGGAGGTGACTGTATTTTTTCTTGATACAATCCTTTGTTTGACAGAAAATTTTACGAAAATTGTCGATAGACGAGCTGTTTATTCTGCACTTAACGGAAATTTCGAAGAACAACAATGGACCGTATCAGAAATTTCACGTTATATTCATTCCTTAAAACAGAGGGGGTATGTTGAAATCGACAAGGTGCCAAAGGGTGAATCGATCAAATTTACTACCAAGGGAAAGATAAAAGTTCTGGAGACGTTTTCGGAAAAGAGCGAGAGGGATGGCAACTTTCGCTTTCTCTCGTTTGACATTCCTGAGAGTTTTAAGCTAAAAAGAAATCAATTCCGAAGATCGATTAAAAGGTTGGGTTTTAAACAGGTCCAGAAAAGCCTTTGGGTTTGTGATAGAAACGTGGGTGATTTGGTAGACCTGTTGATTGGTGAATATGATCTCAAACAATATGTTGCATACATTATTTCTGCTTCCAGCGATATCGATGATTACCTCAAGGACCAATTTAAATAGCCGTGAATTTCCAATGAAAATGAACGATCGTTCTGCATTGTTGGAAAAATGAGTCAATAATATTTCGTATGTTAATGGGTTGATGTGTTGGTGGGTTGATTGTGGTTGAATAGGGTTGGCCGATTTGATGGTAGCCAAACCTTCGGCGGGGTGCCGAAGGTTTGGCAGGAGGGCCCCTGAAGGTGTTACGTTTGGGGCTTGCTGCGCTGCTCTATGACCTGAAGGCCACTTATGAGGATTGCGATGTCTCCAAGCCTTCGCTCGAGCTGGGCGCTGTACTCGGAGAACATGCGATCACGTTCTGAGGTGAGATGGGCAACTTCTCGCTCCAGTTGTGTGACGAGATGGGTTAGTCCTCTGGCAGTTACCTCGGTCGTGACTCCTCGCTCCGTAATCGCTTCTGGGTCAGAGCCTAATGAGCCGCCACGTTGGGTGATCAGTTCTTGGGCATAGCTGGTTAAGGCATACCCTCTGGTCCCGCCAGAAGGGTGAAGCTTTTTTTCCAGAATAGAACTGTCCGAATCCGATTCGGAGAGCGGACGAAGAAGAGCTTGGCTAACCTGTTTCCGGCCGAGATGAGGAACCTGGAGATGCCTGAGCATGATCTCGATGGTGAGATCGGATTTTAGCTCGTCAGTGCCAAGCTCCTCCATTTTGCGTTTCATCTCGAGGGAGATTAATGCTTTGTACTCTTCGTCCTTGATGGCTCTTCGCAAGATGGCTAGTTCAGTCTTGACGGCCGACTGATCGGATACATTCTCTGTGGTCAGAGTTGTATCACTTGCCTCTTCGACAGGTGGAGCATCTGTTGGTTCGTGGGTTGCAACCTTTGGATTTTCGGTGTTGTCCACGTTTCTTCCTCTCTGGACGTTGGTTTCGGCAAGCTTGCGCACGACCTCTTCATAGAAAAGATCGGCATTGAAGCTGGTGGGGATGATGAGCTGGATACGGCGGCAGCCACCGTTATCCTTGTCGTAAGGGTGTGCGTACCCTATCAGTGTTCTCTCGATCTTGCTTGTGAAGCACACTTTGCCCTTTGTTCTTGACCTTCCCTTGTTGAGACCGCCCAAGTTAATGGTGAAGTCTCCCGGGATGTTGGCTTCCACAAATTTATCAGCGATAAATTGTGCATAGCCAAACCTGGGTCCTCGCAGAGTCCTCCTCCCCATGATCGTAATGATCGTTTTGATCTTTCGGCGTTCGGAGTAGGCAGACTCTATCCTTTCCACATAACGCTTTTCCCTTCAGGAGAATTGCCCCCAACTAGGGGACACTCGATTTTAGTATGATTTTAGGCATAATTACAACAAAAAGACGCTTGATTGGCAAGCGTATTTTTGTTGTGACGCATCAGGCAATATCTTAGATATCACGCCTGTTAAAAACAATCAAAGAGCCGATGATTCCAGTCAAGGTGATTGCCGCCAGAACGAGAAGGTGATTTTCATTAATGTTCCCGCTTCGCAAAAGTTCATCTGGTTTGTAAAGGAAGAAAATTGAGAGTCGGTCGTAACTGGCTAGTTTATCAATTATTTGTGTCATTGAAGTAAATACATAGAAACCCATCATGATAAAGACGGTGGCTGTGATGACAACAAGCCTTGACCTAATAAATGAGGAGAGAAACAGAGCGATTCCATAAAAAGCCCAAAGCAGAAGGGTGGCGGTGAGGGCAAATGCAATCAATCCATCTCTTTTTATCTCGGTATCATAGGCTGTTGCCAGAAGCCACATGGCAAGTGTTGTAACTTTCACAATTCCGGCGGTTACAATCAGGCCTAATATTGTCTCCGCCAAGAGAAGTTTAGTTCTTGAAACAGGTTGGGCCAATTGAAAATCCAATGTCTTTTTCTCAATTGCTCCCGCGATAGACGAGCCGGCGGCGGAGGCAACATAGAAGATAGAAATTAAAATAAAAAATAACGAGAGAAACTCTAGCGAGAGAAACCCTTCGATTGTCGAAAAGGAAGCCGCCGCGCCCTCTCCGCCGAAGAATTCAAGCATTTCTTCGGGGTAATTTTTAATAATCTCGTCAAAATTGGCCTTCTCCATAGTTGGATACAGGCCAATTATCATCCAGGCATAGCCTATCAAGCCGATCAGATAGTAGATGATCGAACGCCACTGGTCCCTAAATTTTCGAAGAATGATGTTGATCATTTATAGAAATGCATAAATATTTCTTCGAGCGATGGTTCGGCTACACTTAAGTCAGCAAACGGAAGTTTGGCAAGGTGTTTGATAATGTCGGCGTTTCTACCGCTGATGGTGAGATCATAGCCGGTCGTGGTTCGTTCAATCTTCTGAATACCCTTGATTTTAAGATTCTCCAATGGAATGCTTCCGCTGGTATCAAGATGGATGATCCTAATATTTTTATTTCGAAAGTCGTCAACGCTTTCTACTGCAATCAGTTTGCCAGCCTTGATTATCCCTACTCGATCACACAGTTTTTCTGCTTCGGACAGAATGTGTGTGGAGAAGAAGGTTGTAGTATTCCATTTTTTTGTTTCAGTAAGGGCAGAATAAAGCTCTTGCTGGTTTAATGGATCAAGACCACTGGTTGGCTCGTCCAGGATTAAAAGCTTTGGTTTGTGCATGAGGGCAAGCACGATTGCCAACTTTTGTTTGTTTCCTTTCGA
>DAOOSE010000040.1:0-7870 GCA_035389625.1 bacterium | reverse complement strand
TCTTTTTGGGTCCGACCGGTGTTGGTAAGACTGCCACTGCCAAGGCATTGGCCAAAGTTTATTTCGGTGCCGAATCAGCCATGGTTCGCTTCGATATGAGTGAGTACCAGAATAAAAATGATCTCTATCGCCTGATTGGCTATCCTCAGGGTCAGCAGGGAGTGCTTTCTACTGCAGTCCGGGAGCATCCATTTTCTCTTGTGTTGTTTGACGAAATAGAAAAAGCACATCCCGATATATTAAACATTTTCTTGCAGATACTGGATGAAGGGCGCTTGACAGATAGTAATGGCGAAGTTGTCTCTTTCGTAAACACTATCATCATTTCTACATCCAATGCCGGCGCAGCCATGATTCACGAGGGTGTTTCAAAAAAAATCCCTTATGTAGATCTCAAGATGCAATTGACCGAAGCTCTGATCAACTCTGGCACTTACAAGCCAGAATTCTTAAATCGTTTTACCTCAGTCGTCCTCTTTTCTAGTTTGAGTGCAGTAGAGATTGAAAGCATCGCTTCGCTTATGGTTGCCAAGGTTGCCGGCATTATCAAGGAAAACCAGGGTATCGCCTTGACTGTCACGCCGGAGGCAATCAAAAAGCTGGCGCTTGCAGGCTTTGACCCGACCATGGGTGCTCGTCCGCTTGAGCGAACAATTCAAGATAAAGTGGAGAGTCTGATAGCACGCATGATTCTTGAGGGAAAATTGAAAAAGGGTGATTCTTTTACAATTGATGGTTCTTTGATATCATAGTGCCTTGCAGTGATAGGTACAGGTTTGTCTGACTTAATCTCTTGTGCTACAGGCTGCACAAGAGATCAAGATGAAGTAGCAGTTGTTTACAGGAAAGGAACCAAGAGATGGCATCTGAATATTGTGAGAGTGAAAAAGATGAGAAAGGTTGTAATTCCAGTTTTACAAATGATGAACATAAAATTCAAACCGTTCGGGAATCGCTCAAAGAAGTAATTGATGGTTCTGGTGATCAATACAGGATTGGCTTATTAAGAAATGTGATACGGGGAGAAGGTTTTGTTGGCGAAGGAGCTGAAAAAACAGTTTTTGATAACCCCTATCGAGAAGGTCAGCTTTGTGCAATTTATCGTTATCCAAGAGATTCTGCAACTATGAAAAGTCGGTACTACCTAAATAAAGTACTGCATCTATTGTTTCCTAAGCACATTCCCGACATACACCTAGCCACCACAGCTCCACCAAGCATAATTGTTGATGAAGTTAAAGAGAGTCAAAACACCCTAAGTAGAATTTTCAATATCATTCGGAAGCCATTTAGTGCAAGGATGCTTGAGTATCGTCTCTATCGTCTAGGAGTTGGTGTTGACCCCTCTGACCCGAATTTTATTTTTAACAAAAACGGATTAATAAACTATATCGATAATCCAATAAATTATGACATAGATGCGCTTAGAAGAGCAGTCAAGAATAAGCTCAAATCAGGCGAACAATCTCAAGCTCTTGATTACATTTCTCGTCTGGAGAAGATCAGCGGCAAGTACGGCTTTGGAATTCAGGATCCTGTTTTACCGAAAGACGGCAACAGAACAATCATGGATGCTCCTTAACATGAATTGTTTGTAATAAGTGATTGTTTCCACGCAATTATCGCATTACCGCTGATTGCATGCTATAGCGTCTAATCGACGATAATGCCGAAGCCAGTTTATTGGATCGATTGTAGGGTCGTCTGATAGCGCAAGATGTTGAATGCTCTGTTGTAAGAATCTTGAACGCCAACATTCGGCAATTGCTCATGCGGATAAGACAGTGCTTAAATTGCCGGTAAATTACCTAGACTAAATATGTTACTTGTGGATATAGACTTGAGTTCCAATCTCTGTCCAGTCATAGACCGTTTGTGCTGCCCCGATTCCCAGGCGGACACAACCGTGAGAGACAGGAATGCCGAGATGGTCTTCACCTTCCTTTTTTCCGCCTGGCCACTCGGGTAACTCATGAATACCGTAATCTCCATTGAATTGTTGCCAATAAGGCATCCACAGGCCATACTTTCCAGACCACTGTTTTTGGTTTTTACTCTTGATCGAAAATTCGCCTGTCGGCGTTGGCATTGATGCCTTGCCGGAGGATACTGTATAACAATCTATTACTGTAGGTCCTTCTATGCGGCAAAGTTTTTGGTTTGTTAGGTCAATATCAAGATATTTGCCTTCAAAATGGCCGGCGACTACGCCTTCCTCCGGATTGACCCTAAGCTCTTTCGGGGGGTCACTCACAATATCGAGAACAATAGTAAATTCTTTATTCTTTTCAATCTGAAGTTTCAAATTTGCTAGAATTTTGTCTTTGTCCAGGTATCTACCCTCGACTCCTTCCTCTATGGTTGCTCCGGTGACAGCATGAATCTTTTTGTCTTTTCTTTTTATCTCAATACTGCTACCAATCTTATTGAGATATGCCTTTATATTAGTGTCGTTCAATTTCACTGTGTATATATCGTTTTCGAGCGGTATTTGGATCCATAAGGAGATGTCTGATTTACTGGGAGTAAATGTTTTGTCGGCGAAGGTAAAATGGATTATTCTCTCTAGGTATGTATTAGCTTGCGTTTCAGCCTGACTAAAATCAGTGGTGCTGACTTTTGCCGGTATTTTTGTTGAGCTTAGCCTGATAGTGCTCTTGCCTGTACTGACAGCCTCAATAATTTTTTTATCAAGATCACTGGTATCGACAGCTGAACCGTCTTCCCCCTCTGCTTTTTTTAGCTCACCATTTTCCAGCTTGAGGGTTGCGTCCTTGGTGGGAATGTTTAGCTGTTCTACTGCAATCTTAACAAAATCGTCATACTTCTGTTGGTCAAGTTGTGGCACTAAAGCTACATTTTGTTTTGACCACAACGTTTTTGCCGAGAACCAAAGATTTTGAAAGAAAGAGTTGCTGCGGCCAATATCATATCCTTCGAGAGCAATTTTTTGGGGGTTGAAGGTGATACCGGTATCCGAAACTTTTACCTTAACCTCCTTAGTGCTTTTGATTGTGATCTCTTTTTCGAGTGCACGATTGACTTGATCAGTTATTATTTTTTCAGCTTCTTTTCGAGTTTTTCCCGAGAGATCGGTTGTTCCAAAGCTGATATTGCGATAAATCTTACTGGCGTAAGCAGTTTGGTAAGAGAGAAGTAAAAACCCGGCTACTAGCAATAAGCCGAGAAAAATCAGAAGAACAATAAGTAGAATCCGTTTTGTTTTATGCGCCATGAAGTAGCGTTAATTTTTCTTTTTATCATTATAATCTAAAGATTTGTGATTGGGAAGTGTGGTGGGCCTGGCAGGGATCGAACCTGCGACCAAGCGGTTATGAGCCGCCTGCTCTCACCACTGAGCTACAGGCCCACCATACTCACTCTATCAAATTTTTTTCGCTGTGGCAACGGAATCTTGCTTTTGTTACTCGCATCATCTTGTAACACGATCAGGTCGAGCTAACCCTTGACAAACTATGGTCTAATTGATATAATGACCTAATTTAGTTTGAGAAGTATGAAAAAATCATACAGAAAAATTAGGTCAACAACACTAGCGATTGTTTTACTATCGTTGTTTGTTTCCTTTTCGTTTGGTACCAGGGCTTTTGCTTCGGAAATTACCCCGGAAAATGTTGTACTGTTGATAAATAAGGAACGTACCTATCATGGCCTTAAACCATTGGTGACTGATGATAGCCTGAACAGAGCTTCCTATCTTAAATCACGGGATATGATTCGGCGCAACTATTTTGATCACTATGGATTCGGTCTGACGCCTTGGGTGTTTATACGAAATAGCGGATATGATTATATTGCGGCCGGGGAGAACTTGGCAATGGATTTTGATACGGCTGAAGGGATGGTGGCTGCTTGGATGGATTCTCCACTCCACCGGTCAAACATTTTAAGTTCTGAATATGAAGATATTGGCACAGGTGTTGTTCGGGGTGCACACGATTCATCTGTGAAGGGTGAAACAACCATGGTTACCAACATGTTCGGTAAGAAAAAATCTCCGTTAGTCACTCAGGTTAAAAAAGCAGTTGACGGATTACTCACATTCTTCGGTTTCTGATATGACTGGTTGTGGATAACCTAATTTATTCAGTGTCAGAGGCACAATATTTAAGTGTTGACATCAAAGCAGAGCCTCTATAAGCTATTTACGCGCTAAAAGTATCGGCCTATGGTTATTTTGTGAAAAAGTATGATAATTATGGGGTCCTACCGATATTCTTGGCCACAAATTCCAAAATTTTTATATCTCCCTAAGTCTTGATGGGTTTGGGGTACACGTTCTTTCTTGCAAAAGGTCAAGATAATTTAGTTGTATCCATTTTGTTGTTCTTTTGGAGGGAAGCTTATATTTTTAAGTTCTCAATCTTAAGGAGGTATCAGAGGGAAATTACTTGTGAGTTGGTAGAAAATAGTTCGAATTATAATTCAGGAGAGTTTATGAAACGGATAATTAAAAAGTGGCTGGTCTATCTTGTCGTCACGACCCTGGCAGTGCCAGTGAGCTTGGTCACGGGATTTGCTACCGCAAAAACAGCAAAGGCAGCAGAGCCAAAGGATGTAGTGATAAATGAGTTCTATGTATCGAGCGGTGAATGGGTGGAGCTTTGGAATAAGACAGATGAGGTAATCAGTTTAGAAGGCTGGACAATTAAAGATCTTGCAAATTCGGCAAGGAGTTTGACATCATTGGGTGAAGTTCCTGCGGATAGCATTACTGTTTATAACGTGAGCGGATCCTGGCTCAATGATAAAGGGACAGAAAAAGAAACCATTACTCTGTTTGATAATGAAGGAAACCAGGTTGACACAGTAAGCTATGGCACAGATCTTACTGTCGATGTTGTTGCCCCTGGTGGTGGTCAATCTGCTTGTCTTGATTCAGAGGGGAACTGGACGATTGTGGAATATCCAACCAAAGGTCTTCCTAACGATATTGTAGGTAAGCCAGTGGCACCAGTTCTGGCTTCGGTGCCTTCTCCAACTAACAACAAAAAACCGGAATTAAGGTGGGATCCTATCGAGTCGTATCCATCCGTTACAAGTTACACACTTTCCATTGATGGTAAAGCTGTATATCAAGGCATGGATTTAAGCCATATGCTTGCTGATGACTTGACTGAGGGTGGACATCTATGGTCAGTTTTTGCCCATAATGATTTGGGAGATGGTTCTGTTGCCAGTAGTAATTTTGTTGTAGATACTACCGCTCCATCCCTGAACATGAATGGGGTTACTGCACGAATCGGATCAGGTTCCACGGTAAATCTTAACGGAGATGAGTCATCCGGTTACACCTTAAACACAGACAGAGAAGCCTCCACTGAGTATCTTCTTCAACTCAGCGAAGGAACAACAGTTTCAGAACCACTCGATTTTACGGATCTTACTGGACTTTACCTTGATACTATCTCAACTACTGTGTCGTCGGCTGATCTTATTGCTTACTACAATAGTCGAAGTATGCCATCAGACTACCGAGATTATCTGATTAGTGCGGCTAACGGTGAAGAGCCATTTACGTTATTTGATGGGGAGAATGTAAAAATTGTTGATGCTGCCAGATATGAACTTGTTGGCTCAAAAACTGATATGGCCATTCCCGGTGATTATCCGATCGGGACATATGTAGTAAAAGGGGATATTAAGGATATTGCGGGTAATGTCAAAACCGTCTCTTTTAAACTTGTTGTTGCTGGCAAGAAAACCGAATCGCCAGTAGTTACATTGCTGGGAGAACCCGTAATTGCGGTAAATAATGGGTCGCTTTATTCCGATGCTGGGGCTACAGCTCTGGGAGTAGATGGGATTGCTGATTTGACAAACGAGGTTAGTGTAACAGGCCTGCCAATAGATACAAGCGTTCCTGGTGAATATGTTGTTACCTACACACTGGAAGAGTCGGGTGTTTCTAGAAAAGTGATCGTATTAACACCTGACAAGACTGTTGTTTCTCCAAGTACAAATCTGAGTGGTTCTGTGACGACCGGAGTTATTCAGCCAGGTACTACTAATGACTCGAGCGTGATCGTTTCTGGTGATACTGCTGGTAGAATTGATGGCTCGATGCTTTTGATTCCCGGCGCAACGCCATCTGTGAAATTGGATGGTGCCATCGATGTCACAAAAACCATAACAGGTATTGGCGACGTTGTTGTTCAGATCCCGGCTACTACGATCAAAGCCAGTGATCCTCTCTGGAACGGAACAATAAATCTTCCAACAATTTCTACAAGCACCGTTCCGGTGGTTCCAGATGCCAACAAGTCTGCCACCGTCATAAGTGTTATTGAAATTGGTTTTGATGATACAAGTCTAACCTTTGAAAATCCCGTCCGTATCCTTATTCCTGGTCAATCCGGCAAATCTGTCGGATATATTAGATCGGGGATTTTTACTCCGATAACTACTGAGTGTTTGGCTGACAGTCAAGCGAGTGTTGAGGCTCAGTTGGCTGGGGGGTATGGCGACTGCAAGAAAGATGTCGGTGCCGACTTAGTTATTTGGACCAAGCACTTCACTAAGTTCATTACCTATGACCAGACATTATTGCCGCTGATTGCTCCGACAATTACTGCCTCTAGTACCGAACATGACGGTAATAAATATGTGAAAGTTTCATGGCAGGGGATTGGCCGGGGAGTGGATCAGTATGTTGTAGTTGTAAATGGTGTGACAGCTACAACCCTGAATGTTTCTACTGATGATTTCACTGTTTCCTATAACCAGGAAATCAAAATATCAGGTAGTGGTAATTACGATGTTTATGTTAAGGCATTGAGAGGGACCGAAGTTGTAACCAGCTTGACAAAAACTGTTGTAATAACGGCAATAATTCCTGCTACTACTGTTTCAACAACTTCTGCTGCACCAACAAATCCTTTGGTTCAATCTGCCAAGGCACAACAGAGTGCTCCTGCTGTAACTACTCCTGCTCCATCGCCACAGACACCTGAGGAGAAAAAGCTTGACGATCAAGGCCAGATCAAGGGTGATGAAGAAGAGAATGATGAGGGAATCAATTGGACCCCCTGGATAATTCTTTTCGCTCTGATCATACTGGCCGGTGCTGCTACCGGAGGTTACTTCTACTGGTTCTCAGGACGGGAAGAAGTTGCTGCTGCGGCTCCTCCCGTTTCGAAAGCGAAAGCGGATGAAGGCGCCAAGGTGGTGGTAAAGGAAAAGAAGAGTGATCAATCTAATACCAAGAAACCAAAGAGGTGGTAGTAGCTTGAGTCGTCGACGTGAAAAAACAAACCCCTGGGAGACCGGGGGTTTGTTGTATAAAGATGAAATTACTTTTTATTCACGTTATAATTGATTAGGGAATCATTGTTTTTGCCTTTCTTAAATTTGATACAAAATGCTCAAGCGACTACGACTAAAAATTGAACACATTTTACCGATGTCACTTCCAAATCTATCCCTATTTTTGGTCTTGGTTTATTTTCTTTATATTGTAGGCAGAACTGTCCTTGCTAACTACCACTCAAACGCAGAGATCAAGAGAGAGGAAGATCGGCTAGTCGTGGCACGTCAGGAAATTGCTTACAAAACAAATTTGATTGAATACTACAAGACTAATTCTTTCAAAGAGAAGGAGGCACGAGCGAAATTAGGATACAAAACGGCAGGCGAGAAAGTTGTGAGTCTCCCTTTGGATACACCAGAGGAGAAGGAGCGTGATAGCGGTATTGTGGATGCTCCGATGAAAATTCCGAATTACAGATTGTGGTGGAGTTATTTCTTTGAAGAGGAGGGCAAGTCAAGAGATGGTGAAAAAGAATGAAGCTGACGCGCTGTAACCATTCACTGTCATTCTCGGGCAAGCAGCGACTTGACCCGGGAATCC
>DAOOSE010000039.1:0-8053 GCA_035389625.1 bacterium | reverse complement strand
CTAAAACACCCAAGCAATTCATGTGCCCGGAGTGCAACATACTTCAATTAATTTTGATTGAATTAGTTTCGCCATTACTTAATAACTTAGTCTTTCTCTCATATTTTTTCAAGAGGCGCAGCCGAGAGAGCAGTGTTCTTTATATCAATAAGAAGTGTAATTTTGAGTTTGCATGAGAACCGCCCCCCAATATTTTTTGAATTAATGCCGATCAAGTCCTTATCGCAAATTTAGCCTGTCATGTACTAGGAGTGGTTCATGGCTACGATTTGACGGTGTCCCGCGAAGCCTTGCGCGAAGTGGGAGGAGCGCCCCCGAGAGATGTTCTGGCCTGGTTACACAGCGTCAGCCATGTCTTTGTTAACATTGTTACGAATGTTGTAGCTAAAAGAGAACCGTCCCCCTAGATATCCTCACTCCAATGCTAGCACCGCGTGAGTAAGAATTAAAGAGCTTAAGTGTGGATGAGTTCAGTGTTTGTTTGGATATCAGTTTTTTGGTAGGCGGCCGCCGGCGGCGAGGCAAGCTTCGATTGAATCATACGGTGTAAAGTTGGTTGTCCGGTCGTAGTACGTTGTGCCTGGCGCATGACAAATCTTGCTGGAACTCATTTTGACGACACCGCTTGATTGGGCTGGCGTAGCTGGTTCTGGTTCTGCCGGTGTTTCGACAGTAGGCGGAGCTGGTACGGGTGTTGTTTGTTGTACTGCCGTTGACCGATGCTTGTTACTTTCACAGGCAACACCGTCGTGGTCGCGATCGAGGTCGTGCGGATCACTAGCTGGATCATTGGCCTGGAAAAACTCCTGGGCATCTTCCTGGTATGTAAAGTCGCCGCAATCTTTATCATCTACCGGTGTGCTAATTTTGGGTGGATTGGTTGACATGTTTGCTGATGACGACGAAGTTGATTGAGTCGATGAAGTGACGGTTGCCGTCCGATGATCACCGTTGCATGTAGAGGGTGACCATAGTCCATTACTGCTCTCACGGGCAGCTTTTTCTGCTGCCTTGAAATCCAACTGATAGCGGTATGGTACATTGTAGGTATACTCAAAGGCGTAGCCATCACTAATCATCTGCTTATTGAAGTGAGTGCCGTCCTCAAGATAAACATAACGCAACAGCCGGTCGTATCTGTCTTTGTCGCCCTGACTGGCATCATCCTCAATGGCGACTTTTTTGCCGGTAAGTATCGATTTCGCTTTATCTGATGCCTCTTTGCCAAAACATTGAACAGGTATCCGTGGATCAACGATTTCGGGCGTGTCCACCCCGATTAAACGTATTCGTTGGGCGGTACCATTTATATTGATATCTAAGGTGTCGCCGTCAACCACTTTGACCACTTCATAATATGTTTTGGTTGTGGTAGTGGATTGGTCCTGAGTTACCTCTGCTGGTTTTGGCGTTTCAGTTTGAATTAAAGTTTCTTTTTTCCCCTCAGCCGTTTCGGTCGGGGCTTTTGCTTGATCTTTTCGCTTGTCTGCTTCTCTGGCGACGTTAGCCCGGTACGAGGGGCTGTACATTGCCGCAGTCCAAGGAATACCAACCAGGAGGGTTAACAAGATAACGACTATGCTAAAGCCATATTTGAGTGATTTGTTTTTGGTGCGAGTCCCAATTATTCCAAGTAGACTAAAACCGATCACGAAGGGAATAATTGTGAAAATAAAAACACCAAGAAAAGCGTAGAAGATGCTGACAATCACACCTTGCCAACGCCTGCTCTTTATGCCGAGAGTTTCGGCTAAAAACGAACTCAATGATTGGGTCAGTTGTATAAAATTTCGCTTTTTCACACTGCTACTTTAGCCCCTTTTGATTGATTAGTAAAGCTGAATAACGCGAAATTTCCTGACCTGGACGGTGGCGTATAAACCAAAAACTAGCAACCTGGGTGGTGCTAGTTTTGGAAATAGCGGTGGCAGAGTGATTGCTATCTGAATTTAAAAGCTTATAGAACTAATATTTATTGAACCATCTATTAATCCAGCCAAAGAGGCTGAAGCCGTCGTCTGTTTTCTCAATCTGATCCCGTAGGAACTTAATATTTTATAAAAATTATTGTCTATTGACATGAATTATCCACAGAGTGTAATATTTAGTTGGTCGCGAGAAATCGTGGCTACAAGTAAATCCTTGTGCGTGGGCTTCCGGAATGGTTGCTCGTAAATAGCGTACAAGGTTTTGTTTTTATTTGAACAAAATATTCTCTTCAAAAATCTTGTCTTTGAATAATTCATAATAAGACTCGTCTCCGTACTCGTATTTGCGAAAAATTGACCAACTAAGAAAATCAACCGCTTGGAGGGATTTTTCTTCATGTGGTGTTTTGATTTCAACTACTAGATCTATTTTATGGTTATTTCTTGCCTGCTTTGTTAAATAATTCTTAAAATTAAGATTAAGAAATTTACTCGTCTCCTTACGAGACGCAATTAAGTTTATTTTCCCCGAGATTGGAATAAGTTTCTTGGTACAGATCCTATCAAGTAAAATATTCGTGACGAAATTGTAGAGCACATCTTTTTCGTCATGCAATTTTGTGTAAACCTTCTTCTTGTTTAAGTAGATCGTCATCACTTTAATGTCTCTCTTGGCTAATCCGGTGAGCAACCGGATCCTCGTTGCTGGCTTTTCGTGATAACAATGCAACACACCCCCTTTAAGTTTATGGGTATGCTTCAAAGAGGAATGTGCTATTCGGACCGCTTTTTCGATTGGCCTTTTTTCATCACAGAATAACAGGGTAATTACAAAATATTTTGACGACCTAACCTTTTGAAGATCAAATCCCAAATCTCCGCTTTCATCAAGAAAAATATATGCCATGATTTACCTTAGCTAACCCCAAATGGTGATTTGATGCCAAGCTCGTTGCTGTAAATGGAAATTTTTTTATCGATATCAACTAGCGATTGCTACCTGAATTTAAAATCTTATAGAACTAATATTTATTGAACCATCTATTAATCCAGCCAAAGAGACTGAAGCCGTCGTCTGTTTTTTCGATCTGATCCCGTAAGGTCAAGTTCTCTTCCTGCAAGGTCATGATTTGATTTGCGATCACAAGCTTGTCGGCATCGGTGGCGGCTTGATCGATGAGGGTCTTTAACTCCCGGATTTTTTCCTGATTTTCCTCCATCACCTGTTTGGCAACTTTTAGCTCCTTGTAATTGGCGCCAATGAAGAATTTAGCAAAGCCGGTTCTGGTCTCTGCCTTATCGACGGATTGGTTGATTTTGTCCTGATTTTTAGTTTGCGTCTGGGCGATCGTCCGGATCTGCTCGCCGATGCCCTGATTCTCCACCCGGTTTGAGACGCGGATCAGTTCCTCGGCCGCGGTCGCAACGGTGCTCATGCGAGCCGATGCCTGTTCGTTTCTGGGGGTATACTCCGGCTTACTTGTCTGGATCTGCTCCTGGACTCTTGTCTCCAGCTGTTCCTGGGTCATTGTGCCGACGCCGGGATTGTTTGTCTGCGTTTGAACCTGATTCCGATCCTGCGTCTGGCTTGTAGTCGTCGAGCTCGTACTCCCGTTATCCTCGCTCTGACTCGTCGTTGCGCTACTCGTCACCGGCTCTGAAGCGGCTTGGCCGGAACTCGTGCTGGCGGCAGTGCCGGAGTTACCATTTCCGTTTTGGGTCGAAGTATTGGCCGCAATTGCAATTGTCGGTGTTAACAAGGCTAGTGCCAGAAAGGCGATAATTTTTTTCATCTTCCCTCCCTTACTTAGTTACTAATTAAAGATCATACAAAATGTGATAGGTTATTGCGCCAAGAAGTGCAGACCATACAAACACCTCAAGAGCCGGTTAATTGCACTTTTCAAATGATGGCAGGTGCTTGTCGTTGGAGGCATTCATCAGATTGTTAAACACGGCGGTGATGTCGGAGTAGGCGGCTACTTCTGGCAGGAGCTGATCTTTGTAGAGCGCGACATTCGCGATCTCGGCATCGACACCGATCTGGCAATTTTCTTTTAGTGTATCCTCGACGGTGACTTTGCCGGGATAGGGATTGGCGGGAATAGTTTCGCCGTACTTATCTAGTATTGATTTGAGCGAGGCAATGTGGCTCTCCTCCGCCCGGATAATCATCGAGAAGGGCCGGACCGATCCGATTTTGGCGATGACGGCATCATAGACGGAGTACGCCTTGTATTCATCATCAAGCGCCGATTTGACGGCGGTGGATACGGCGGCTGGCAGCTGTCCGGCGGGATACTCCAAACCCTCGACAGAGAGACAGCTATCCCCGGTACAGTTTTCGGCGGTTACCGTTTCGGTTTGGGCTGGTGCTGCGGTCTCTACCTGGTTCTCTAAAGTACTAATCTCCGCCTCTTTGTCTTTAAGCTCCTTGTTTTGCCCGTAGGCGTAGATTGAAACGACCGCTAAGGCCAAAACCAAGACCACCCCCAATGTCCAAGACAACGCTTTGCTCTGTGAGTCCATTTTCCCTCCAAAAATAAATAAGTGCTATATACAGTATAGCACAGAGTTGATTAAAACTATTACCGTCCGAGTATTAACCCACCGATAAAATTTTGCTCAAAGACCAGATCATCATTTCTGTAAATTTTTTCATTGCCAACAAAATCCCTAGTATCGCCCCTGCTGAAACTTATATCCATCGCTCTTCATTCCTAATTCCAATTAAAACTCTACCGCTTTTTGTTTGTTGTTCAAGTAACGAGGATGAAGGCATTACATAGGAGAGTAGAGAAGTAAAACAATTGACAAAAAGGATTTTGAGTATAAATTGAAGCCACACAAGGGGTTGGGGTTACGGCATCGCGCCTGAAGGGAACTAGTAGCCCCAGCCCCTTGTGTATTTCCCGGGCTGGCCAACCATCGCCAGTCCAAATCCAGAACCATTTATGGTTCTTTTTGTTATATCCAAAATTCATTGTGTGATTTATCGGCTTTCTTGCTACTGCGAGATCCAGGCGCTATATCCGCCATCCAAGTCGTATATTTGTTGAAATTTGAACTTTTGAAAAATTGCCATTGCCTGGCCACTACGGTTGCCGGAACGGCAGTAGATCAGGTATTTGTGGCTCGGATCAAGTTTGGCGATTTCAGTTTCAAAGTCACCGTAAAAGTCGATGTTGATTGAGCCCTCGATGTTTCCGGCATCAAACTCTTCTTTGGTTCTGATATCGATAATCTTAAAATTCGGATCGTCTTTTTCGGTAGCAACCAGTTCTTTAGCTCTGATTGCATCAATCTTCTCTATAACACTCTTTGTCTCCTTGGTGTCTTGGCTTGATTCGGAATCGGCGCCAAGTACCGCGCCTTCTTCATTATTCGTCGATGTATTCTCTTTCGTGTTCGGATCCGTATCTTGAGAAGCAAGAAAAATATAACCAGCTATTCCAAGAATAATTACTGCGGCAATGATCACAAATTTTGTTAGACTAGTCATATATTTGCGAATCAGCTTTCTAATGCTTCCGTTTTCTGTTTACAATTTATTCGCCCCCAAGAAGCTTTGTTGCCAGCATCAGGGCAATACCTAGTAATACAAATGCAAATATTATAAAAAACTGCTTCATATTGTGCTCTTTGCGAAGCTCGGGAAGCATGTCACTCAAAGCGACATAGAGAAATCCACCGGCCGCAACCGGCAACAAAATGCTGGTCATATTTTCTATGTGAGAGATCAGAAGATAGCCAGAGACAGCTCCCAGTGTAACGGTAAGGCGACCAGGAAGTTTAGCATTAAAGCCCTTCTCTTTTCTATTCCGGCATACAGGAGAACACCAAAGTCACCGATCTCCTAAGGTATTTCGTGCAAGGCGATTGCGATCGCAGTGGTGATGCCAAGAGGAATACTCACCATGAAGGACGAAGCAATGATTACTCCATCGATAAAGTTATGGACCCCATCGCCAATGAGGTTCATGTAGCCAAAGCTGTGGATCGGACAGTTGCCGCCAGCATGGCAATGACGCCAATGCAAAATTTTTTCGATTAGTAGATAGATGACAAGGGCAGCAAGAATAATGTAGAAAAAGTTTTGAACATTGTCGAACTCCTCAATTCCCTCGGGCATAAGGTGAATAAATGCTCCACCGAGAAGCGCTCCTGAAGACAAAGCCACGAGCTTAAGCAATATTTTATTAAGAAACTTTTCTTTCAAACTCAAGGTAAAGACACCGGCAAAGGCACATAAACTGATAAAGAGCGAGGCAATGAGTATGTAGACAAAAGTCATTTTACTATTCTCCTGTTAATTATTTAGTAATGCTCTTGCTAAAAATCTTACTTGCAACATAGGTGGTGATCGGAACACACAGAATCAAGCCTATACTACCGACCAATGTTCTTACGATTTCGGTGGAAATAATTTCATTATTGATTACTGCAGTAAAGTTTTCAAAAGGCGGTTGCTTGATATTGAACAAAAACAACAAGAAAAAAGACGCACCGGCATAAGCCAAGAACAAAGTATTAATCATTGAGGAGATATGATCGACCCCGACTTTCATAGCACTCTTGTAGAGGTTGATCTGCGAAATTTGTGGATTAGCTTTTTTGATTTCCTCGACAGTAGATACTTGCGTTACAGCAATATCATCCAGTATTCCAAGAGAACCGAGAACAAAGCCGGACAGTAACAATCCTCTCAAATTGATTTGATCCTGAAAAATCTCAAGCAAATAAATGCTCTCTTCAGCCGCAAAGCCGGTAAGCATGGCGAGATTACTAAAAATTACCGAGAGAAATAATGTTATTAAAACTCCTGTAAACGTACCTGTTATCGCAATAGCTGATTTTTTATTCCACCCATAAACCAACAAGATTGTGACTAAAAGGATTGCAAAAGCAGCAATGAGTGTTATTAGTAGCGGATTTGACCCGCTGGAGATCGCCGGAACAACCCACTTAACAATAATGATCAAGGTTAAAAATAGCGAGACAAGCGATCTTAAGCCATGACCTTTCGTAAACAAAAGAACTGTCACAATAAAAATCAACAAAAGCCATAAAATTGGATTGATTCTGGATGCGTCTTCGATTGTTACTACTTCGTTGCTAGCATCTCCGCTAATTCGGACAATTAGCTTATCGCCTTTTTGATACGCTTGCTTTGTTGAAATTTTATTATCTATTCCACGAAAAACAATCTCTTTGTCTTTGTATTTGTCGCTCAATCCTTTCAATTTTATATTTTGCAACTCGACTTTTTTGCCAAGCTCATCCTCTATTATTTTTTGATCCAAGACCTCCATGACCAAGGCCTCGATCCTTTGATCTTGTCTGACGCTATCTCGGTTGCTTGAACTTTCGGCTGTTCTCTTTCCCTCCTCTTGAAAATTGATAGAGTCACTCTCGGACTGGCCCAAATCGGTGGCAGAGACGGCAAGAGGTAATGCGCATAAACAAATCAGAGGGATTAAAAATAACGTTTTTCTAATTATTCTTGCAATATTTCTCATAACCATAGTCTACCCAAACATAAGCCATGAAGGCTTAAAAATTAATATCAAACCGATAGCTGTCATTACAATACCACCAACCAGGCGTGAGATTCTAGAGTATTTGGTCGTAATGCCGGTTAGTTGCAAGGTAAACATGGCAACAAAGAAAATAATGAGGTCATCCAGCATAAAAAAGAAAATGTAAAGAAGGATATAGAGGTAGTACTGCCAGGTCGGGAGGTTGCTCATCGTTAACACCTGGGTAAAAACCGCCGGCAAGCCGGCTGAACAGATAAGCTCAACCAGATTAACGGCAAAGGCAAGGAGAACGATACCGATAAGAGCAAAGCCAAAGCTTCTTTCATAAACAATTGTTTTTAGCTTCTCAAAGACCGCTCTGCGTTTCTCGTTGCCGGTCACCTTGCAGCCACCCTCTTTGTTGGTCCAAAAGTCTCTGAGACTATACATTCCGCCACCCAAAGCCACGAGGCCGATAATGACGCGGACAGCGGCAATCAAACCGATAAAAAGCAAAAGATTGAGCCAAGCTGACATAAAGACAAAGTAAACGGCTGATGAGGCAATAATAAAAGCTGAGCCCAAAAGCCACATCCGTTTCCGGGT
>DAOOSE010000038.1:0-8115 GCA_035389625.1 bacterium | reverse complement strand
ATCGCCTTTACAAAGGCAAAAAGTGTTTTTATAAACATACCGAAAAATCCTTTTCCGGTAGCTTTAGATCCACTTCGAACTGAGCTAACCATGGCGTGCCCTTTTTCCTGCCATTCGTCACCAACAGGCCTAACGACAAGCTGTAGCCACACCTCTTCGGAGTCGTTGAGCTTTGACATTACTGAGGTAATGCCGGAAATCGGATCTACTTCGAAATCGGTGAATTGTTTAATGGGGTATGAATCGGGCTTAGTCAGAAGAAGATCACAGGAGGCGTAGCTTTTGCTAGCAAAGTCAATACTTTTCGCATAATCCTCAACTTCGTTTACCTCGACAGTAGGATATTGTGCATAAACCTGACCCTCGATAAAATCTTTCAGATGGACTGGAACGTGTATATAGAACTGTATGTACTTTTCTTTAGCAACGATCTCAAATGAAAGGTGGCTTTGGAATGCTGAGTTTTCAGCGTATATACCATGAATTGCTGCAAACATCTGCTCTGCCGCAAGAGGAGATTTCTCATTGTTCCTTGGGACGTCAATTCTCAACAAGGTGTATTCTTGCGACCTTGCCCACTCTATTCTCTTAACTCGTTTATTCACATGAGTAATCGCCCAGATGAGGTAAATTGGACCGATTATTAGAATCGCATAAATAATATACAGAATGAGTGACATTGCGCCATCTTCCCTTAATGGTTATAGTCTTGAATTATGAAATAGCGAACTTTTATTCCGTGACGACGGTCGCAAGCGCTCTCCGCTAATTGGCGGAAAAAAGCGCCTAGGAACAGAATTAAAGCGAGCAACAATTTCATAATAAAAGTTATATCCATTATAGCACGAAGTACAAAACAAGAAACATGAACCCCGCGACTATTGAGCCAAAGCGTAACGATTTCCAATTTTTTTGAAAAAAGGTTTGGTTTGTAGATTTATCAAAATGGTGTTCTTTTTGACTACTCTTTGCTTTAGAACGTACTCTACAATCTCGGAAACAGTGAGGCCCTGTCTCTTGTCTTTCAGAACAGATTTGATAATATCAGCAACGGTCCCCTGTGAATAACCCCACTCTTTAAGTGCGTAAATACCCCGACCGATCAGCACGAACCTTTCGTCAGCGATCAACTCGTTGTGAACAGTTGCTTTGACTACTCTTTTGCTATCGAATTTTTCATCACTGATCTTATGTGCAATTTCGTCAAAATGCATCGGTTTGCCCGATTTTTTGAGTGCATAATAAATCTTGTCCCGGACATTGCGAGGATTCACTTCAGGCCATGTCGCCAGCCCAACCAACCCGTCATCTGTCTTAATAAGTTTTTTACTGACATGTGGTAGCTCTGACAGGAAGGTGAAGTGATGGCTTTTGTGCTCAGGGTGAGCTTCGACTAAAATTTCCAGTTTTTCCGGTCTTTTAGTCTTTTCTAAATGAAGAACCCAGTCATTGATTATTTTTACCGCAGCATCCTTAGGGATCGAGGTTAAAATCCAGCCAGCCTCCAGGTCTTTCGTCTTTTCAATTTTTGCCAGCTCCGGCATTATTACAAAAATCAGATGGAGAGAGTTAAATTCATTTTTATCAGTGGCCTTGGTTGGGTTTAAAAACTTTTCCCCAATCATGTTATGGTTTGTCACTCCGCCAAGTTCTTCAAATTTTTTTACAATTGACACTACAAGCTCAGGCTGTGATTCAAATACACTCTTGGCAACCCTGCGCAGACCTTCTTTTTCGATTTGGCGAATACGCTCTCTGGATAATTTTAGTTCCCTACCGATTGAAGAGAGAGTTTTCCTGTTGGAATCGATACCAAAACGCCCAAGAATAACAATTTTTTCATTAGGCTTAAGAGAGGAAACAGCTTCTTTGATCAAATTGTAGGGGCTAAAATCCTTCAACATTTATTTCCTTTCTAATTCATTCATAAAGATTTTCAACGGCTGCCCACCCTGGAACTGATCCATCGGCCGGCACAAGAATGGTGAGTGAATCCCCTGGCTCAGCCTTGAAGTATGAAATCGAGGCTGGCAACACCCGAAACCTTCCTTCAGGTGCTATCACGACGAATCGACCCTTGCTATCTGCTTCCAGAATGCCAACAATCTTCTTGCGCTGTATAGGACCAACCTGCTTATATACATAAGTACCATCTGAGAGGATTGTCAACTTCAGGACATCTCCTGCGACTAATTTGGACTTAGAAGCATAGTTTGATGGAATCGGATAGCGCTTTCCTTCAGAACCAACCATAAACTCGCCATCGAAGACCCCTTCAATGATGCGTCCATCCTCTGATGTTGACGCTAATACAGACTGGACTAACTCTCCCCCAGACAGGAGCGTCTTTGCTTCTCGAAGATAATGTTCGGCATTTCCAAGAAGCTGTTTGATTGTTTGTATTTCTTTTTCTGTAAGCATATCACGCTTTGTAATTTGCAATTATACTAACACATAATGACGCCTTCGTCAACGAATTTTGTGACATCTGGTTGCCCGAGAATGATAACGGATGATTAAAGCAAGCTGAGCGAGAAGTTACGTTTTTTTTGTAAGCAAGGCTTTCGCGCATTAAAAAGAGCAGGCTTTAGCAATTCTATAGTTCGACGAGTACTGCCAATTAAACGAGCATAAAAAACAATTAGATCGTAGGACCGGCGTTCGGCTGCAAACCAGGCAAATCAATCATATCGACATGGGAACGATCCAAAATTTCCTGCTCCACAACCTCTCTAGCACGCCCAAACTTTAGGCGCGATAGCTCTTTGATCGCCTTGCCAAGCTTAGGATTACCATCAAAGTTCTCCGGCCAGATACTTGCACCACTAAATGGTCTCGTCGGTGCACCGTCAATGAGCTCTTTGATGTAAAAATTAAACTTATCAATATTGGTCAGGTCGTCCTGTTTTAGAGGATCAAACTCTTTGACCAGAAATTCGGCATCGGCAGCTCCAATTCGAAAGGAAACTAATGTGCCGGCATTACCAATCACCGCGTCTCTAATCTTTTCATCTAATTGGGCGATATACTGATTTGTAATGTTCAAACCAAGCTTATATTTACGAGACTCGGAGAGAATGGTCGCAAAGACATCAGTGATAAAGTTTTGAAATTCATCAACATAAAGATAAAACGGAATTCTCTCTGATTCTAAAGAGTCCTGTCTCGAAAAAGCACCCATCGCAATCTTGGAGACTATGATCATGCCAAGAAGAAAGGCGTTGATCTCCCCTATCAGACCCTTGGAGAGGTTACAAATCAAGATTTTTTTATTATCCATCACATCCCGAAAATCAAAGGATGACTCGGTCTGTCCGATGATGTTACGCATCATACTATTTGTGATAAATCGTCCGAATTTGGAGGTAAAGTAGTTCAGCATCTCCGATTTATGAAAATCGGCGGTCTTTGCCATTTGTTTCTCCCAGAAGTTGCGAACCACAGGGTCGGTGACATACTTGACCCGATCTTTCTCAAAATCAGGATCGGTAAAAAGCCTTGGAATGTCTACAAGTGTCCCTCCCTCAGGATATGCCATTAAAGTCAAGGCCGCGTTTCTCATCCAGTGCTCGAATTGGGGACCAACGATACCCGTTTGCTTCGGATCAAATAATTTATAAAATATTTGAATTGATTCCTGCACCAGGAAATCTCGCTGTTCGGGCGTTTTCCACTCCAGCATATTTAACCCAAGCGGGCGCTCTGTGTCAGCAGGATTAAAGTAAATTACATCCTCAGCACGTTCTTTAGGTATGTGGTTGATAATCCATTCAGCGGCATCACCATTAGGATCAAGATAACACACGCCCTTCCCCTCAGCGATATCTTGTGCAATCATATTTTGGAATAAAACAGTCTTGCCCACGCCAGTCTTACCAATCATATAGAGATGACGCAAACGATCTCCCTCTTTGATACGGATCAACTTCTCTTGTCCTCGGAAAAGCGCTTTTCCAATCGTAGTCCCCTCGGTCGGTAGGTTTGCCGGAGGAGCCTCTCGCTTAGAGAGCAGCCAGAGAATATTTGGGGTATCAACGAATCGATTGGGAAAGTGATAGAGGGAGGCCAGTTCTTCTGTATTTAGTACAATCTTTGAACCGGAGCCATAAATACGAAAAATATAGTTCGCTATCTCCCCCACCTTTTTGTTTGGATGGCTTACAGTGAGACCGTTTGAATCGGGTGCGGTAAATTGATTAAAAGAGGAGGCAATGTTTTTACAAATTTGAGAAGCGCCGGCCCTATCTTTTGCTACCCCGACAATCCTGATCTGGCATTCGAACCCCATCTTTGCTGCTTTTTCACCAAGCAATTTGACCTGACTCTCCTGCATAGGGGTCATTTTCATCGGATTCTTGGGGTCGTAAAACTCATTGTGTTGCTCTCCTGATTTTGCTGAAGATGATGCAGAACTCAGAAAGTTAAAGAAAGTCTCTGAGTAACGAACCAAAGGAGAGTTTGAGTGGGAAAGTCGCGTTTTTCCATGTTGAATATTATAAGCAGTTCGCTCTACTGCAATCCGCCACATCCCAGAAGTCGGCCTGATGAGTAGCTGAATACCCGCCAGCTCATCCGTTGAAAGTTTGGAGAGCGAATTTGTTATCGCATTGATCGGATCCTCTTCCAGGTTTTTGTACGTCTTTATTGGAAAAATATGCCGTTTAATCGTATTTAAAGTAATAATTTCCACCTCAAGCGGCTTGTCGGGGAAAATGGAGAAATTTAAATCCTCTGTAATTTCGGCGTGCGGATATTGGGCATGTAGATTCTTAAGAATCATACCAGAAATAGTTCTCGGGCATCCAACATAAAAAAAAATCAAGCTGTCCTTAGCAATCATCTCAACAGATATATGATACTGACCAGTAATACGCTTCATAAATCCGGAGTCAAAAAGAGCATTCAGATTTGCATAAAAAGGCTCAATAACAGCAAGCATCTCCTGAAAATTTTTTCGCTGATCATCTTCCTCGGCGTGACGCTCCCTCGGCACGGTGACACGGTACATGATCCAATCTTTGGTCATCTCTAGCTGGTTTTTGCGGGTTATGGATGATTTAATTTTTTTAAACAAAACATAGGCCAATGCAACAAACAAAAAAAGACCGGTAACCCACCAGTACCAATCGATGCCACTAGACGGTGGTGACGCCTGCACTCCATACGAACTATAGCCAGAATTGTAGTAATTGCTTTGAGCCATTTTTTATCGCGATCAATAATTGTAATAGATAGATAAATAGATAGATAAATAGATAGATAGCGGCAATCAGTTTATTTACACTCCCCTATTGGGCTATTTCAGTTGGTTCCACCTGTGCACCTGGGCCAAGCCTGGAAAAATACGACGCCACCGAACTAGGAGCACTTTCAGCAGTGTGATAAGCCTTGACCTGATCAATATTAATTGCAGTGTTAGCACCAATCCCATCTGCAGTATTCTCAACACGAGCATCTACTTCCTTTGGTTTTTTCTCTAATGGAGTTGGATTCGCTGCCAGAGCTGCATCGACAGACATAGTGGATTCTTCTGAGGCTGGTGTTTTAGGCTTCACCATATCAGCTTCTACTGCTTGACTTTCTATAATCCCAGTGTTGTCAGAAAATGTTATGGGTGCAGGAACATCCGCAACAGGGCTTGGTTGTCCATTGTTAGTAGTTGTCTTATCATCAGGAACTGAACCAAAGTGCATATTTTCGCTGGTCGGAGCAGGTATGGCTTGTTCAATAGGGTCATCAACGGGAACAGTGGATGCAATCGGCTCAGCCGGAATCGGTCTGTTTAAAGCGGTCGGCGGCGCAATCACATCTCCATTCATCAAACTTGGATCAACCTTTTGAGTCGGCTCTGCCTGAGTCGGATTTACTGAATTCAAACTAGATCCATCAATCATCTTCCCCAATGAAACATCAGCCTCGGGAGTAATTCTAGCCGCCTCACTCAATTCCTCTGTGCCATTCTTGCTAAGCGCCTCTTGCCACTCTCCTCGCCTCATTTCAGTGAGAGTGGATTGGACAATTCGATGGACGTTGTCACGCAACTTTTCATCATTAATATAATCAACTAGCTGATTGATCGTATCAGGAGACACACCGGCTTCTGCAATATCCTCAAAGAAGCCCTGAATAAGCAGAACTTCGGGCACAAGTTGATTATGGAGATTATCAAGTTCTTCTTTTTCCGCTTCATGGGAACGAATGGCACGAACAGTAGAACGAATAGCAGCTCCGGGTCGCATCAACTCAGGATCAAGCGCCGCCACTCCCTTAAGAATTTTCGTCTTTAATTCATTGTACCGGTCGATTCCTTGCCTGAGTCCCACAAGCTTCTCCCGCAAAGCTTCGTTGTCAACAAAAGAAGCACTTTCTCTTTGAAGATTTTGTGTACTTTTGTGATTTTCAGGGTATTTTTTTTCCCGTACGTTTACCTGTTTTTGATCGTAAACTGCCGGCACTCTTCCCTCCAAGAGATAATCTGCCTAACTTACAATTATTGTATAATGTTTGGATTTCTAATGCAATGTTTCAGATTCTCCTCCCTCTCTTCAAGGGGAGGCGTAGGTGGGGTTAATATTGCATTGTTTCTTTGGGGTGTCCCGACGACGGCAATCGCACTGCCGACGCCGAGACCAGATCCCCTACCTACCTTCTCCTTATAATAGAGGCAACCCAGGCAATTACCAGGATTGCCATTATGACCACCAAAATCCGGATAAGCCACACCCACAAGGGCGTATGCTCCGGATCTGTGACTGGCGGCGGGGTAACAATCGGGTGCTTTTTCGCCCATTGAGCTAGGGCGGCACCCATTTCCTTGCTCGCCAAAAACATTCGGTACTGCTCATAAGGCGCATATGTACCCATCCGGGCACCTGCTTCCTTACGAAAAATACTCCAGAAGGTGTCGATGGTCATCCCGGGCGGAAGTATCTTCGGTACTACCAAGGCACCGTCTTTACCACCCGCCACATAGGAATCAAGGTGCCCTTTAGGGAACACCTCCTTCACGACGGGCACACGCACCGTTTTGGTGCGAGTGCGATATCGGACAACCGGCTTTTCCACCACCTTTGTTCGGTAGTGAACGACCGGCTTGGATTTTTTGGCATGTACTTCGACGGATGTTGACCGTCGAAACGGTTTTCTAGCCCCAACTTTCTTTTCGGCTGGCTGAATTCGAACGATGGCCCGTTTCTTGGGCAACCGCCGAGCCTCTCCCCTGATCGGACGAAGACGCAAGGTGGCCGGAGAACCAGCCGACCCGGACTTCTTGGTCTTGACGACGGGCTGTGCCCCTTCGGGCCAGATCACTCTGACCCCCGAGCCGGCCGGAACCGGCGCAGTACTCTCGCATTTGCCCGCCTCTTTGGGCCAGCTAACCCTAACCCCGGCGTGAGCGGGTACGCCAAACAAACCGACGAGAAATAGCCAAACCATAACTTCCCCCTTTCATGGGCGTCAAACGCCCCAGGTACCTTCGAGATATCTAGTGAAACCTCGAACAAGAATTCCCAAATATCCATTGCCCGAGATTTCAAAAAAGCGGCATAGTGCTGCATAATCGACATAGGCGGAGGGGGAACCTACGATCTCCCGACAAGTCGGAAGAAATGATTATGCAACACAATGCCGCCACGATGGACAACATATCAAATTGTAATAAACTCCTCATTGTGAGAAGTTCAAATTTCGGATATTAACTGCACTGTGCCAGCAATCCACATAGGCGGAGGGGGAACCTACGCCCCGATAAATCGGGGGAACTGGCTTGCGCCAGGAGGATTGCCAGCACGCTGCAGCTAACACCCTATTCAAACACTGAATTATATCACAACAAATTTAGATTGTCAATACTTTTAGCCCGCTTGCTGCAGGGCTTCCATCAGACTTTGATACTGCCAAAGATTATGCATGGTAGCTAAACGCAGCCCTAAAATCTCATTGGAACGCAGAAGGTGCGAAAGATATGCTCGTTTGTATCCCCCGGCACACGCTTCACAGCCACAATGTTCATCGATGACCGAGTCGTCCCGAATAAATTTGGCATTTAGAAGATTCATCAAGGAGTACTGCCCCTCCTGGTTTTTTATATATACCGAACCATGTCTGGCAAGC
>DAOOSE010000037.1:0-8692 GCA_035389625.1 bacterium | reverse complement strand
CGTAAACTTCTTTTAAATTAATAACTCACCCTTCTTCACACAAACCAATCCTATCAGGCAGTGCAACTTATTTCTTTAGAAAATTCTATTGTTTTTTTATTGGCGAATAATATGATCAGGCTAATTCTTGAATAATAACTAGAAAAAGGAGTAAAAATGGCACGAGGCGTCGGCGGAAAAGGTCCAGCAAACATTATGAAGCACATGAAGGGTATCAAATTTCCTGCCACCAAAGATGAGATAGTGAAAATTGCCCAAGGAAAAGATCAAGGACCCGACACAGAGGACGTGGTAGGTGTTTTGAAAAAACTGCCTGAAAAGGATTACACCTCTCCTGCTGAAATCCTGAAAGAAGTCGGGAAAATCGAGTAATATTTATGCATTTACTGTCATCCCCGTGCAGACGGGGATCTATTAGATTCCCGCCGGAGTTTACCCACTGGGTATTGGGGGGACAGTTTGGTGAATCGCGTAATACTTATAAAAAGTAAATCGACAAGCCATAATAGGCATGGAGTACCACTACTGCGAGTAATATTTTCCAAAGTAAACCCGTATGATAAGCGAAGGGAATTTTGACAATCCCCTTGCCAACCCCAATCTGAAGCAAGAGCAAAATAAGTGCAAAGATTCCAAGCCAAACGTGGAGCGGAGCATTGCCAATTATTGGATTTGGAAGCATTTTCCTCCTGAGTCTAAGTAATGAGTTAAAGTGTTGATGAGCTATACAGGAAGGGGTCATTGATAATAGCATTATTACCTCAAACCCATTTACTTTACCTGTAACTATAACATGGTCGCCCAAATGAGTGTTGTTTAGAACACCTCCTTAGCTGGATCAGCCAGATCATGGAGGTCTACAAACAAAAAGATTCGGGCACTATTTCTTACTGAACAACTCTATGTTCAGTACTTTTGCGATGTTGTGCAATTTTAAGTAAGAGGGATTGCCCAGGCCACGCTCAATCCGAGCATAGTAGTTAACATCGATACCTGCTGTAGTAGCAACTTCCAATTGGGTAAGGCTAGCCTCCTCGCGGGCCTTCCGGATTCTCTCGCCCAAATCCTTACTAATTTTGACACGATCATCATTGACCATGCACAAAATATAACAGATTTGGCATCAAAAAGCTACCCCGTAAGGGACATTAATATTCGATCGTTGACCGCATGCATTCTTATGATAGCTCTTTCATGCTCTGTGCATCCGATTTGCCCGATTCCAAAACCCGCAACAGTTCTTTGAGCCACGCTTCTTCGCCCAGCTCATCTATTAACTTCAGATTGACTTTTACCCACTCCTCTTTTGAGACCATCGGTTCATGATCACCCGCAAGCGAAGGAGAAATAGTAATGGCATAGTACGGGTTGATAAAAATGTCCTTAGTGTCTTGTTCGTCCATCGTTTACCTTTCTGCTATTTGACTAAGATTATACGCACAACACACCAAAGCGTAAATACACAGCCAGATTAGGGATTAATTCTAAATAAAGGAGGTCCATGCCAACTCAAGCACCATCATTCAAGGATTATTTAAGAAGAAGACAGGAAGCGATTGATTCAGAGCAATCTCATGAGAAACCGAAGGCTGACAACTTGTACAACGAAAAAACTTTTTACCGTGCCTTTATCAAGGACATGCTCGAAGCGAAACAAGAAGTTATCATCTATAGCCCATTCGTCTCGAAATTTAGAACCGACTTCCTTAAAGATACCGTTGAGAGACTCAGGGATCGAAATATAGAGGTTTTTATCTTCACTAGACCCGTTGATGACTACGACTCAATAATGCAGCCTCAAATTCAAGTTGCCCTCGATCGTTATGGAGAGCTGGGCGTCTGCGTCTTCTATCTAAAGGGTTTCATCCATGAAAAAGTAGCGGTGATCGACCGGAAGGTACTTTGGGAAGGGAGTTTAAATATTCTTTCGCAACGGGCGAGTCGGGAGATGATGCGACGAACTGCGAACGAGAATTCGGCGGTGCAAGTCATCTCATATCTCGAGTTGGGCCAGAAGTTATCAGAAGGCTATAAACTTCGGTACGAGAAATTGTGCCGCAGCTTAATGATCGATTCGAGGCAAAACACTAAACTCAAAATCAAGATATTCCTATCAGGATTGCTTATTCCTATCATCGGATGGTGCTTTTTCGCTATCATTGGCGGCGCATCCACACTCCCGCAGGTCATCAAATTAATAGCATCCATGGTAAGATTATCAATCTTTAAATAACATACTTTTGGACCTAATTTCATACAATGTATGATAATAATCCGATGATTACAAAACGGCAAGAAACGTCTTCAATCAGACACCTGGGAATAAGGTTGGCAGGTATGGTAGTATCATAAACATGAGATACAAAGTTTGCGATAAATGTGGCGAAGTTGTAGCCAAGACCGGCTTTATATCAAGCAATGAACATGCCTCGAAACAGGGCGTCCGTTTTGCCAAATGCAATAACAAAGAGTGTCGGAAATATTTCCCCCAAGTAGAGTATGAAAAATTAAAAGAAATTGATTTCTAAGATCTCGGTAGTTTTATCGGTTTTTCGATCACGCTATTTTTCTAGCTTGGTCTCACTTATTCGAGTAGTTGCCCCATTATGTTCTATACGAAATATTTTTGTTAGTTTTGGCTCCATAAATCCGTCTTGAAAAGTGTATTTGGGATTCTCTGCAAAAATCATATTATGAATCATAGTTTTAGTTTTCAGGTCTGATTTTTTCCAAGCTTCGGCCGGTTTTTCGATCATAGCTAATACCCGGCTAAGGAATTCGCTGTAATGTGGCTCCTTCTTATTCTTGAGAGCGGATTCCAGCTCTTGTATTTGCGCTTCCAGCTCTTCGATTCTGGACTCGTACCGGGCGCGAGTGTTTTTGTTTGAAGTCTTCGGTATCTGATCGACATAGCCATCTATCCGTCGGTTAAGTTCTTGGATATCGGATTTCATGGCCTCCTGTTTCCCAAAAATATCCTCTTTCTTGTTACTCCAAATCCTCTCAGCGGTTAACTTTGCTAGGGCCAAGATCTCCTTGTTTGGTTTTAATTTACTTAGCATTTGAAGATATTGCTTCTCAACCAGAGCAACGCCAATATTCTTGGGGCTAGTCGTACACTCTTTATTGTTGCACGTATAGTGTGGATAGTGTTTTCTTGCATCCTTACTGCCTGATGAACTTCCCGTCATAGTCTTGCCGCAAACACCGCAACTAATATATCGACGTAAGGGAAATTCAGGTCTGTCGGTCAGTCTCAGTTTTCCGCTAGGCTTTTTGAGTTTAAGCTGGTTAGCATTAAAAGTATCTTCGGAAATTATCGCCCGATGGTGACCCCGCCTCCTGGTAACCTCCCACTTCGGATATTCGATCAAGCCTGCATAAAGCGGTTCCGTTAGGACTCTTTTAACAAATTCAAGATGAACTGTCTTGCTATCCATCAGTCTTGGCAAATTTCTTGATTCGTAGAATGCTTGAAGATCAACCTGCCGCGGCAACGTATTATTGGCAAAGGCCGTTAATCCTTCGGCAATAATGTCGGCAATGGGATATACCGGCATAATTATCTTTCCATGTAGAGAGTCTTGCTTATATTCGTACCCGGTTGGTGGGCAAAAGCACCAGTAGCCCCGCTCCAACCTGGCCTTCATCTTCTGGCAAACCTGCCGCCTGTTTTGTTTGCGCTCTAGTTCGTTTTGGGCAGCAAAAATTGTTTCAATAAATTCTCCCTCGGCGCTGTCGTCAAAGTTGTAATTTAAACAGCGCAGCTGGGCTTCACGAGCCTTCAGCTCGCTTTTTAACCTTAAATGGACCCTGACATCCCTGGCGAATCGTTTGAGGTCATCAAAAATAACAAAGTATTTACTTTGCCAATGGTCGTCAAGATACTTTATGAGTGCTTTCATCGCCGGACGATCGAAGAGCCCGCCGGAGATACCATCATCTTTAAAAACCTTTTCAACCTTTAGGTCGAGCAAAGCGGCATACTGCCGGCACCGGTGTTCCTGACTATCTAAACCGTGGCCCTCTATGACCTGTTTTTCAGACGAGACCCGGCAATAAATTAGCGCTTTCTGGGCCATATTTGACCTCGATCTATTCCGCTGAACGAATAATCTCAGATTCAAAGTACTGTTCTTGGAAATGCGTTTGGACTTTGATTTCGTTGTTGGAGATTTTGCGATAATTAGCAGGTACGATCACCAGCTTGTCGTCATCATCGTTGGTTCTGTGAATAATCGCAATGCACTTGCCGGTAAATTGCTTCAGTGGTGTGTCAACCCCGAGTATGTAAGCGTCAATCTCCTCGCCGTCAGGAGCCTTGGTTCCCGGCACAAAACCATAATTAACCGGATATGTAAATCCGTGTTTCGGGTGTTTGCTTCCGAGCGGCCTGTCAATTTCCACTTTCATTGTTTGATTTAAATATTTTGATAATTCATTATTCATCGCGTAGAATACCTATAAGATCTTTAGCGTACTCGAGGATATTTCCCTATACCATGGGTACCCAAAGCAACAGATTCGCCACGAGCCGGGGATCTTCCTGAACTATATGAGTTTGTGCATATTATAGAAATCTCTCCTATCTTTGAATGCTTCTTTGCCACCCTCCAACAAGCTTATCACTGATTCGACGATTTTCTCGTCATCGATAAAACCCTCAAATTTTATTTGCCCTTGGTTGTTATCATCGGCTTCCATTACGACAACCTGCTCTGAGTCACCTAGAACAACGATATTTGCGTTGTGAGTTGCAATAATTATTTGTCTCTGAATTTTTAACTCCGAAAGTATATCTACGATTTTTGTCTTGATATGATTGTTGTCTAAATTATCTTCTGGCTGGTCGATGATTAGCGGAGAATTACCAGCCAGAAAGATGATTGGAAGGATTGCGCTTACTCTTTGTCCGGGGCTGCTATTCTCTATCGGACGAGAACCAAATAGAATATCTATTTTGTCATCAACCATAAAAGGCGAGATTTTCTTAGTCATCTCATCGAAAACCCCTTGATTAAAGTTGAAGATCCTTTCGCTATCACTTTTCTGTTTGTAGTCGCTTATTTCTTCACGAATTAGGCAGCGTTGTTCTGATATTTTTTCGTTTATTTCCTTGTCTTGCGGTGTTTTTGCTTCAATAAAATTCTTTGTTTTTTTAGTTGAGATCCCTAGCTCTTCAAGGTTAAACAAGAGCGAGCACAGACTCAAGACCGATTCGTTATTATGGGCAATCTTTTCGGCAAGATTTATGCTTTTATATTTTGAGTGAATATCTGTCGAAAGAAACTCTTCCCTCAAGAAAAATATGTAGAGGTCGTTAAGTTTGCTGAACGATATTTGGCTGCTTATCTCTGGAGCCAACACGTTCAGCGAAATTTGGATTGAAAAATCACTAGAAAGAAACGGCTTCAATCTGTCTGTAATTTTATCGATTGCTTGCTTTCTTAACTCTGTTAATTCGTTTTGTAGGTTTTCGGCCTCCTGAAGTTTTGCGAATCGTTCTTTGACGAGCTTAGCAAGTTCGCTTTTTTCTGATTCGTATGACAGATACAGTGTTTCTTGTTTCTTCCATTTTGAAGTTAAATCAAGAAATTGTTCAATTTGATTGGTTTGTTCGGAGTCACCTTCGGTGGCGTCCTCTCTCAGCGATTTTTCCAAAGAGGCAAATTCTGCATCGATTCCGCCAATTTTCTTATCAATTGAATTTATGATTTTTTTAACCGATTCTGTATATGAGACTTTCTTCCCTTTTAATTCAGTTATATCCTTTTCAGGGATTAAATTTTTATCAATCTCTTCCTGATTTAATAAGCTGATAACTTTTTCAATGGTAGTCTCGTCAGGAATCTCTTGGAACAACTTTGAAGCTTCTTCCCTTAAATTGTCATAGATTCTTCGCTCGCTACTTAATTTTTCATACTTTGTTAAAAACTCGGGATTTTTACTTGAGAGCTCTTTGTACTCATGCTTGAAATAAAAATAATTCTTGAGCTGAGCAAATTTTTCATTTAAGCTGGTAATTTTTTCTATGATAGCATCGGCATTGCAACCTACTGTTTCAGAGGACAAATCAGTTTCGAGGCCGATAACTTTTAAGCGAAGGGTCTGAAGTTCTTCAAAATCTACATAATTGTCTATAAGGCCAATTTGCTCTTTTTTATCCAACCCCATCGATTCTATCTCGCTCCAGCCAAAGAAATCTATTCTAAATTGAGTATTTTCTATTTTTAAATTTTGAGGCTCATCCTTCAGATTAAAGATTTTTGTCTGGATATCCAATAGATCGACTGGGTCAAGCGACGGCTTGTCTAATTTTATCGGCGGTACAACAGAAGTTAGCAAGTAAACGTCTTGCTCGGTTTGAAAAAGAACCTCGATTGTAGTATTTTGCAACGATGAATTTTGTAGCCCTAAAGCTCGATCATCCTTAATGGTATGAACTTTTTTGCCCCTTTTCTCTAGCAACTTAAATAGTTCCTTATTTTTTCCGAAAACAATACGCAACCCTTCAAGAACTGTGGTTTTGCCCGAGCCTCTACCGCCGATTATTGAGGTTAAGTCATCGCTAAAGCCAAGAGTTTGTCCGTTTAGAAAGCCGCCGTTAAATTTGAGTCCAAGAATCTTTGGGTATTTAGGCTTACCCTTTTCGTAGCTAATTCGAGTTTTATAGAACGAAAAGGCCTTCTTCACACCTTCATACGAGGGGCTGGTCATTTTATAATATGATGCCTTTGACCCAATCTCTTCTGGTGTATGGGCGTCAGATGCCACAAATTTTCCAATAACTTTGTCTTTGTATTCATGGGCTACAACAGGAAGTTGCGAGCCAACTATCAAGTGTGGGATCTCCGCTATCCGCTCATATGCAAAGTTCTTCCTATCCGTCTCAGTTTCTAGAATTCCATCTTTGTCTCCTTCAAAATAACCACGAAACCCATTATTACTGTTGGTGTGAGCAAACAAAAATATGCCGTATTTTGAATACTTGGAAAGAAATTTTTTGAAATTCTCAAAACCATCGAAGTCAAAATAATAATTTTTATAGGTAGATTCGTCCAGGTCATTTACTGTTGGGAAATTTGGATTCAAATTAGTCTCGCCCAGCATCTGCGTTGCAATCGCATCACAAAAAATTTCAGAAGCAATAAACAGCAAGTGCCAGCTCCGTTTATTTGTTGAATCTTTGAATCTTACATTCATCTCTATGCCAGGCAGAAAAAGAAATTTGCCTTTTGGCAGTTTAGCACAATAATCTAGCGTTTCCCTTACCGTCATATGGTCGGTAAGGGCGATAATATCAACCTCCTTATCAGCTATGACTCTTACAAAATTTTCAGGGTTATCTAGCGCAATTCTTTTTCCATCCAATTCGATTGATTTTGGAGCCTCGAAAGACAAACAAGAATGAACGTGGAGATCACCGCAATAAAACTTCGCGGATTTTTCTCTTTTGAGTTTTATCTCATCCATCAACGCCATTGCTTTACTAGTCCTAAATTAGATTATTATAATATAATTATACCATACGCGTTGTAGCAAGAGAACTGTTGGCGAGCGCAAAATAAAAGGACAACTAAATCACAGGGCCAATTTGAGCGATCGCTCGTCCTGGTTAATAAAAATGGCCAACACCAACACCGCGCGTCAAAATTCGATGCTAGTCTATTAGAAACGATACAATTCTTTCGAGTGCTTGTTCCCTTGTCCTTTTTCGCTTGATATCACTTTCCCAAACAGATAAAATTTTCCAATCTTTTGATCGTAGCTCTTCTCGTTGCTTTTTGTCGCGCTCAATATTGTATGTGATCTTAGAGATCCAATAATCTCCTTTGGGCCTGCTGCGCTGTATTCTTTCGAAGTGCCTGCCATGCCAAAAATCGCCGTCGATAAAAACAGCTTTCTTTTTACGAGGCAGAGCAATGTCCGGCTTACCAGGCGCTTTTGCGTAGTGCTTTTGAAAATATACCTTATTGGCTCTCAGGTATTTAAAAACTATTTTTTCGGCCTGAGTTTCTTTCGAGCGTATGCGAGACATGATCTCGCTTCGCTTTTCAGGCGAAAACATGTCTGCCATGTATTCCTATTCTACCCGATGGAAGACTTTTCCGCCGGGAAGTTTAATGTTCGGAATCCAGAACGGATTTCCCTCCCAGCCCCTGTCTTGGCCGTTTAAGCGGTAGAGCGTTATAACCGGCAGATTCTGTATATCGTCCCCAAGCTTTCTGTCGTCCTGAGAAAGCAGTGTGCCCGTTCCTTTGGAGATATTTCTATTGCGGCGAACTATAAGTTTAACAATATCGGGCATTCCTTTAGCTGCTTTGCATGCCTGCAGGGCGTTAACAAAAGCAGGGATAGACCACCTAACACTCATATCTGATTTAAGTTTTTGAAGAATCTTTTCGGCCTGCTCGTAGGAAATGTCATGCATTTTCTTATTTTCATCGTAAGAAGCAAGAATTTGATCAATATCGCTCGCATTAGTTTGATCTGGAACCGGCGGAAAATAATTAACCCCTCCAACATTGATACTGTATTTGCCCTGATCGATGACGCTTTTCCGCGTCGGTCGTATTTTTCCTGTGGTAACTACCTGGATCTCGCTGTAACGGTTTTCCTCGATCTGCTTAATCAGCACCTCGTTAGAAAGGTTTATCTCGTAGAACATATTAAACAGTGCTTCCGGCATAAA
>DAOOSE010000036.1:0-8694 GCA_035389625.1 bacterium | reverse complement strand
AATGAAAAGGGTTGTTGACCATATTGATAAGTATGTTGATCACTGCGCTCTCTAAGCCTTTACTGCAATAATTCAAAAAAGGCCTTTCAAGGCCTTTTTTGTTGTGAATTCAGCTCATTGCAGCAAACAAATTTGCTAAACAATTCTACAAGAATTCCAGCGTTGAAGATTATTTTTAATATATACTTTTTAAAGCTTTGAAAAGTAAAAATCTTTGAAAGGGGGTGAATAAGATGAGCAAAGTTAGCAAGGTTGCGATAATTGCAATAATGGGCGTGGCTTTACTCGGAGCAATTCCAGCCGAGGCTTCGGTGAATTATAATACTGATAATACAAGATATCATCGCTCTTACGATGAAGACCACTATCGATCACTTTCACGTCGTTACGATCGCTTTGGGGACAGGCTTACCATCAGATCAAATAGTCCGATGATAAAGATAATGACCGATGACGACTTCTTCAGAAACGATTTTCGATTAAGAAATCGTTATCGAGACAACTTGCCCAGTGTTCTTGGGGCGAGGAATTTTGTAATAGAGGATAGATCAAATGACAGAAGAAATATTACTATCCGAAATTACAACACAGGACCATTTTCGGTGAATAGGGCAACCGTTCGAGTAAATAGTGATATTTTTGATCGCATATCTAGGAATATCGACATCGATCAAGAAATTGACGTTGTTGTTAATACTGGAGACAATACAATATCTTTCAACACCCGGACTGGCTCGATTAGCTCCGGTGACGTCGATATCAATATCCGATAGGATTTTTTAACAAAAAGACCGCTTAGTTAGCGGTCTTTTTGTTGTCTACTCTTAACCCTTGATTTCGACTGGCAAATATGATTAAATATAAACATAAAATAATCGTAGCTCTTGATGAGCTGCGTTTTTTGTTTGCATTTGCAGACTCATGCTATAATTACAAATATAAAAGAAATTGTTCCGAAGGATTTTTATCCTGAGTAACGTCTAAGGAGAAACATGGTAAAAAAAGTCAGTCCATTTATGTCCGCTATTGATGAAATTTGCGAAGAGAAGGGCCTTGATAAGGCCACTGTTCTTGAAACTGTCGAGGCTGCACTTGCAGCTGCTTATCGCAAGGACTATGGACGTCCACGTCAAATCATCAGGGCAAAAATGGGAAGCGACATCAACGACACTGAAATGTTTCGCGTTTACAACGTGATGCCGCCCGAGGAAGAGATCAAAGAGCCTGAGCACGAGCTTACACTAGAAGAGGCAAGGGCAATTGATCCCGAAGCCGAAATTGGCAAGGAAGTAGTCATACCCCTTCCACATCATGAAGATTTTGGTCGGATTGCCGCCCAGACTGCAAAACAAGTCATTATTCAACGCATCCGTGAAGCAGAGCGCAACATCCTCTTTGAAGAATTCAAGGACAGAGAACAAAAAGTAGTCTCGGCAACAATTTCTCAAATTGATGGAAGAAATGTAATTTTCGCACTTGGCAAAGCAAATGCGATCATGTATCCTTCTGAACAGATCTCGAACGAAAGATATTACGTAGGCCAAAGGCTGAAAGTATACGTCAAGGAGGTGGCACAAAGCGTAAAGGGACCGCAGATTATTGTTTCCCGAAGCGACGAGGGTCTTATTTCTTGCTTATTCGAACAAGAAGTACCTGAAATAGCCGCAGGAACAGTAGTAATCAAAAGCATCGCCAGAGAGGCTGGTTCACGCACGAAACTTGCGGTAATTGCAACAGAAGACAAGATTGATCCGGTCGGATCCTGTGTGGGCCAAAGAGGAACGCGGGTGCAGGCAGTGCTTGAGGAGATCGGTGAAGAGAAGATTGATATCGTTCTTTGGGATGAGGATGTGCAGCAATTTATTATGAATGCTCTCTCCCCAGCCAAGACAAAAGAGATTTCAATCTCTTCCAAAGATAATAAGGCAACTGTTTTCGTAGATAAAGACAACCTCTCCCTGGCCATCGGCAAAAACGGTCAAAATGTCCGTCTCGCTTCGAAGCTCACAGGCTGGGGAATCGACATCAAGCAAATGGAAGAGACTACTGATACTGATACTGAGGCATCTTCCAACTCCTAAATCTGATACTTTACTAAACCATTCTCCTGCCACCAAGTGGTAGATTTAGGTTACCAAATCGAAAGGAAGGCATGAATAACGATATATTTAAAAAATTTAGTCCAAATCTGAAAAAGGCATTAGTTGAAGCTGAGCGAATGGCAAAGGAAAAAGGTGTTCCCCTGAATACGGACCACCAACTTTTGGCACTTCTTAGAAATAAAGAAACGCTCGCTTACGAGATTCTTTCGAGTTTTGATATTACCGAAGATCGTGTCATGGTCATTGCATCGCTTATCAATCCCGATAAACCAACTCCTGGCCTCATCTCTGAGGATGCCCGCAAATCAATTCAGCTTGCCGTTCAGTTCGCTTCTAAATACAAACATCTGACAATAGGCTCAGAGCATCTTTTGCTTGCGCTTGTTTCCAATAAATCGTTCAACGCATATGTGATACTTGAGCGGACCGGCAGTGATCCTAAAAAGATTAAAAAACAAATTGAGACCATATTTTCCGGAATTAGCGACACCTTCACAGAAACCAAAGACCAACCCACAATCGAAAGTATGTCCATGGACGATAACAATTTTTCCGGAGACTCGGACTTTATGCCCGGTGGAGGTATTCCTCCCTTTGTCCAGCAACAGACAAGAACCAAAAAAGAATCGGCACTTGAGTCATTTTCAACCAACCTTACCAAGCTTGCAGAACGCAAGAAGCTAGATGTTGTAATCGGACGAGAGAAAGAAATCGCCAGGGTGATTCAAACCCTCTCACGACGCACCAAAAATAACCCTATTTTGGTTGGTGAGCCAGGAGTAGGAAAGACCTCCATCGTTGAGGGCCTGGCACAGAGAATCGTCTCTCAGGATGTGCCCGAATCGTTAATGAATGCAGAAATTCTTTCGATCGATCTTGGCTCAATCCTGGCCGGAACAATGTACCGCGGTCAATTCGAAAGTCGGATTAAAAAGATTTTGGCAGAAATCGAAAAGGCCGGCAACATAATATTGTTTGTCGACGAAATACACATGATGGTGGGAGCCGGATCGACGGAGGGATCAATTGATGCCGCCAATCTCTTGAAGCCCATGCTTGCGAAAGGAACCTTAAGAATGATTGGCTCGACCACTTTTGACGAGTATAAAAAACATATTGAGAAAGACCCTGCCTTCGAAAGACGATTTCAACCAATTCAGGTAGCGGAGCCAACAATTGAGGAAACTATACCGATACTCAAAGGAATCAAAAACCACTACGAGAAGTTTCACTCAGTCATCTATGATGACTCTGCAATCAAAGCCGCCGCTGAACTTTCCAAGCGATACATCAATGACCGCTTCTTACCAGACAAAGCAATTGATTTGATCGATGAAGCTGGTGCAGCCATAAGCGCCCGCAAAAATTCTGACCCGACGGGGGAGCTTAAATCCGAATTAATTTCGATAAACAAACGGAAAGAAACTGCAATCTTGGCTGAACGCTTTGCTGAAGCTGCCATGCTTCGAGAAAAAGAGTTAATTTTGGAGAGCAAAATTCGTGCTCTTTCTACAACTGTAAAACGCATTCCCGTTACGATCTCGGAGGGTGATATCGCAAAGCTCGTATCCGAATGGACAGGTGTCCCTACCATAAAGCTATCCAGCAAGGAAAAGATGCTTTATGCCAACCTGGAAAAGACTCTCAAGAAATTTGTAATCGGACAGGATGAAGCTGTCTCCGAGGTAGCTGCTGCCATCAAACGATCAAGAGTGGGCATATCCAGTCCGACCAAACCGATAGGGTCTTTTATCTTTCTTGGCCCGACAGGAGTTGGAAAAACCGAGCTAGCTAAGGTAATGGCACGAGAAATTTTCGGGAGTGAAAGCGCACTTATCAAGATTGATATGTCTGAATTCATGGAACGACACAACATGTCGCAGCTTATTGGTGCCCCTGCCGGCTACGTTGGATATGAAGAGGGTGGAAAACTGACCGAGCGAGTCAGGCACAATCCATATTCTGTAATTCTCTTCGACGAGATCGAGAAGGCGCATCCTGAAATATTTAATATCCTGCTTCAGATCATGGATGAAGGAGTATTAACAGATGCGAAAGGAAGAAAAGTTGACTTCAAAAACACGATCATTGTGATGACCTCAAATCTCGGATCCGACCTTCTGCGCCATCAGAGCGTGATCGGCTTCAATAAGGCGGGTAATGTTTCAGAAAGAATTGCAAAGCTAAAAGAGAACGTACTTGAAAGCGTTGAAAAAACCTTCCGTCCGGAGTTTATCAACCGCTTGGACAAGGTAGTGGTTTTCTCGCCACTGGACAATGAAGCCATTAAAAAAATTGTGGTTCTTCAGCTTGCTGACCTTGAGCAGAGACTCAAAAAACAAGGATACAAAATCGAAGTTAAGAATGATGTTATTGACTGGATTGCAAAAAACAGTTTCAATCCGGAGTTTGGTGCCCGCCCTATTAAAAAAACAATTGCTGAAAAGATAGAAGCGCCAATAACGGAAAAAATACTTCGGGACAAATACAAAGAAGGGGATACCATCAACGTGGAACTGAAAAACGACGCAATCTCTCTGGCCTAATCGCAAATAGTGCAGAACTGAAAATATGCGCAACCAACTGCCTTTAAAACTTTCAAGAGTTATCTCTAGTCATAATTTTGATACGGAGTCAAAAGAACGCATCAGTAAGGCTTACTCTTTTGCTGCACAAAAACACTCGGGACAAAAAAGAAAGTCGGGAAGCCCGTATATTCTTCACCCCCTGCGTGTAGCAATTAATCTAGCCACAGACACCCAGAACGCACCTCTTATTATAGCCGGGCTCCTACATGATACAATTGAGGATACAGAAACCACGCTTCATGAGATTGGCCGTCTTTTTGGTCAGGAAGTTGCCGACTTGGTCTCCGGTGTCACAAAGGTATCTGCAATTAAACTAAAAGACAAGGCTAAAATATTTTCGGATTCAGAACTGTATTTGGAGCAAGTGGACAACTACAGGAAGCTATTGATTGCAACTGCCCAAGATCCCAGAATTATTGTGATTAAACTATATGACAGGCTGGATAATGCTGCGACAATCCAATGGCTGCCACCTGCCAAGCGTGAATTTTATGCACGAGAAACCATAGAAATTTTTGCTCCGATCGCAGAAAGACTTGGGATGGGTTACCTGAAGGGGAACCTCGAGGACTATGCCTTCCCATACGCATATCCGGAAAAATTTAGGGAGTTTTCAAAAACCACAAAAGGACTCTACCAAGCACCCAGAAAAGCTCTCGAGGGCATATCCCCAATAATCGAAGAAAACCTCAGATCTGCTAACATTCCGATTCACTCTCTCGATAGGCGAACCAAATTCCGATATAGCCTCTTCAAAAAGCTGGAGAGAAAAGGTAGCCTGTCACAGATTCACGATTTGTTGGCGCTTCGAGTGATTACGAATTCAGTCGAAAACTGCTACAAAGCCCTTGGTGTTCTTCACTCAGTTCTCGAGCCTCTCCCAGGTCAGATCGATGATTATATCGCCAAGCCAAAGGAATCCGGCTACCAATCACTGCACACAACCGTCAAAGATACATCTGGCAATGTCTTTGAGATACAGATCAAAACGGATGAAATGCATGATTTTGCCGAACATGGAGTCGCCGCCCACTGGCACTACAAAGAGAGTGGCGGGAAACAAAAAAGAAAGACTGATAATTTTTCCAGTGAATGGCTAGCCGAACTTTCCAAGATCAGTAAGGTCAAAGATGATGGCGAGTTTTTAGAGGAACTAAAGGGGGAAGTTTTTTCTGATAAAGTTTTTGTTTTCACACCGAAGGGCGATATCATTAAGCTTCCCGCCGGCTCCACCCCTATTGATTTTGCATACAGAATCCATACTCAGCTAGGACACCGCTTGGTCGGCGCAAAAATTAATGGACGAATTATGCCAATTGGTACCAAACTTGTAAACGCCGACACCGTCGAAGTCACATCCGCAAAGACTGCAAGGCCATCGAAGGACTGGCTTGCCTTGGCCAAGACCAAACAAGCTCGAAATAAGATTAAGGGCGCCCTTCGCGAAGAACTCGATGCAGTCATGACAGAGATTGGAGAGAAAAAGTTCTATGATACAATCAAAAAACATGCACTTTTGCCAATTGATAAGGAGAGGCTGGAAAAGCTGTTCTCCAAATCCAGGCTTCCCCACAAGACACTAGGAAGAGCATTCCGATCAGTTGGCAGTAACACTCTGCCCGTATATAAATTAATCAAGTTATTTTATCCCAATTTTTCTCCTTCAGAGGAAAAGTTCGTTAAGCAATCACCATCGGGAGCTTCTACCAGAATTATGGAACTCGAAGGTATCCGGCACGATCTTGCAAAATGTTGCAAACCAAAACCAGGAGAGCAAATTGTCGGCTATACATGCAAAGAGCACTTGATCCGTGTGCATCGAGTCCAGTGCAAAAGGCTTAGAGACGTGGACCAACGACGACTTTCCGAACTCAGCTGGGAAAACTTGTAATATTGATTTGACATCTCTTCAGCACAGTTGGTACTATGGCTGCAAGCGCTTCATGAGCAAATTTTAATTTTTTTGAATAATTCAAAGGATTCTCTTATGTCCAAGCAAACTTATCAGACACCCCGAGGGACTAAAGACATTTTGCCGAATGAACAGCCCTATTGGGCCATGCTTAGAAATACCTCCGAGCATGTGCTTTCCGGACTTGGTTTCAGCCGCATTGACCTGCCGCATTTTGAAAATTCCGAAATTTACACTCGGGGGATTGGCGAAACTACCGATGTTGTTTCTAAAGAAATGTTTGTCTTGGAAAAAAAGAGCGAAGATGACAAAGCAACTCTTGCACTTCGCCCCGAAGGAACAGCCGGTGCCGTACGATCATATATTCAAAACGGAATGGGTAGCTGGCCCCAGCCGGTAAGGCTCTACTACACGGGAGCAATGTTTCGACACGAGCGACCACAAAAAGGACGTTTTCGAGAGTTCTATCAGGTCGGAGTCGAAATCTTTGGTGATGATTCAGCCCAATCCGATTATCTGGTAATAATGTCTGCCTGGGAGATTTTACGACGGCTTGGTCTTAAGAATCTAATGGTTTATGCCAACTCAATCGGTTGTCCGAAGTGCCGCCCGAAATACCTGGCCAAGCTCAAGAAGTACTACAAAGACAAAGTCAAGGATCTCTGTGAAGATTGTCAGCGACGCTATGAGACAAACCCCTTGCGCCTGCTTGATTGTAAGGCCGAAGCCGACCAAAAGTTTGCCAAAGAAGCTCCAGTCATGCTTGACTCCCTATGCCCTGAATGCAAGAAACATTTTTCCGAAACCCTGGAATATCTTGATTACTTTAATATCCGCTATGATCTAGACTCAACCCTGGTTCGAGGACTTGATTACTACACCAACACTGTTTTTGAAATTGTTGAGACGAAGGACGCCTCCAGGCAGGGAACCATTGTGGGGGGTGGCCGCTACAACGGGCTAGTGGAAATCCTTGGTGGACCATCTACGCCCGGTGTCGGCTTCTCATTTGGAATGGAGCGCGTCATCAACCTCATGAAAGAGCAGGGGGTTACCCCTCCTGCACTGCGCGGAATTGACGTTGCAATCCTTCAGCTCGGCGACAAAGCCAAAGAAGTTTCAAAGAGCATTTATGACAAGCTCTCTCAAAATGATATTAATGTTTACTTCGTCCCATCCAACGAGGGCTTAAGACAACAGATTCGCAACGCATCTAAGCTTGGCGCACACTTTGCAATAATTATAGGCCAACAAGAAGCACTTAAGGACGAGATTATTTTACGCGATCTGACTGCTTCCTCTCAAGAAGTTTTTCCCAAGAAAGTTTTGATTGAGGAAGTAAAAAATCGACTAGTGAAGTGCGGCTGCTTCCCTGTATAGAGCTCAATTATGGTTAAATTGTTGAATTGTTCTATCGTTCCCTCTCCTTTTCAGGGAGAGGGTTAGGGTGAGGTTAACAACCCAACAACGAAACATTTTTTAATGAGAGATATTTAATCCGTCCATTAACCATGAAAAAAATCTATCTCATCCTCAATAATTTAAGGTCGATGGAAAATGTCGGATCTATTTTTCGTACAGCCGATGCAGCCGGAGTCAAAAAGATCTATTTATGCGGCACCACCCCCAAGCCACCTCGAAAAGAAATTGACAAAGCAGCCCTCGGGGCAGTTGATTTTGTGCAATGGGAATATAGGGGGTCGGCAATTGATTTAATCCATGAACTTAAGAAAAAGAATATTCCGATTTTTGCGCTTGAACAAACGGAAAATTGCGTCGTTTACAATACGGTCAAATATCCAAACGAACTAGCTCTGATCGTCGGCAACGAAGTAGATGGCGTGGATTCATCACTGATCAATCTTACCGATATGGTTATCGAGATTCCGATGCTCGGCCAAAAAAATTCGCTAAATGTGGCAGTTGCGACAGGAATAGCAGTGTTTGAAATTCGAAATTATAAATTTCTGATTTCAAAATAAATTCTAATGAAAAATTTATCAATTTCTCAATTGGCCATTGATTGGTAATTAGACATTCTTAATTTTTATTTTTTTAAAGCGCTTCTATCTTCCTGTCAACATCACGATCG
>DAOOSE010000035.1:0-8889 GCA_035389625.1 bacterium | reverse complement strand
CTCCATCACTGCGAAGGCTGATGTAGATTTCGGTAGCCTTAGTATCCTTCACGATATTTGAGAGAAATTCGGAGATTATCAATTTTGATGCATACGCTTTGTCTGGAACAAAGTTTCTAAAATAGGGAGAAAAATCACTTCGGGCCAGATTTACAACCGCCATCGACGGACGGTTGATTTTGTAAATATTTGAATAAAGTGTTTCTTGTTTCAGTTCAGTCGTTTCGGTATAAATTTTTACCTCGGCCATTTTACCTCCTTTTCTTGTTATGCTCTACCAGAAGCCAATCAATGTCAAGAGTACTTTCCGACCAATCGAATACTCTGTATAATTATCCCTGAAAAACAAATCAAACACTAAGGAGATGAATGAACATTTTCATTGGAATTAGTTTAATTCTGGTGATAGCTACGGTTGTGGCTGGAATTTTGCAGAAGTTGAAGCAGCCGGTGATAATCGGATATATTCTGACAGGCTTAATTATTGGTCCATACCTTGTGGCTACGGCTCATGTTAATGACACGGTTTCAATTTTTTCTGAGTTCGGCGTAGCCATCTTGTTATTTATTATCGGGCTCAGTCTAAAGCCAATGGTGCTCAAGGAAGTTGGCAGAATTTCCTTGGTAACGGGGCTTGGCCAGGTAGTTTTTACAACTGTTTTAGGGTTTGCTTTGGGTTTGATCCTGGGTTATTCAATAATCGTATCATTGTACATTGCTGTTGCCCTAACCTTTTCTAGCACAATCATTATTATGAAGTTGCTCTCGGACAAAGGAGACGCGAATAGGCTTTACGGGAAGATATCAACCGGCTTTCTGATTGTTCAGGATGTTGTTGCTGCAGTCATACTCTTTCTTGTTTCGATTTTTTCTAACAGCTCAAGTATATCCGAGATGGCGGTGGATATGCTTGTTAAGGCTATTTTTTTGGCAGTTCTATTACTAATTGCCGGGAAATATTTAGTTCCTCCAGTTTCCCGTTTTTTTGCAAAAACATCGGAGAATTTATTTATATTTTCGCTCGGTTTTGGATTTGGAATGGCCTCTCTTTTTCATTGGCTTGGTTTTTCGGCAGAAATAGGCGCCCTAATAGCAGGTATGTTTCTGGCCTCCACGCCGTTTAGTATTGAGATCGCTTCGCGGCTAAAGCCCCTAAGGGATTTTTTTATCATTCTGTTTTTTATTTCTCTTGGTGCCAGAATGGAGCTAGTCGGGCTTGGAGAACATTTATTGCCCGCCTTGCTTTTTTCAGCCTTTATCCTGATTGGCAATCCTCTGATTGTAATTTTGCTGATGGGGATGTTCGGTTACAAAAAGAAGATAGGCTTTCAGGCAGGTCTTACCGTGGCTCAGATCAGTGAATTTTCTTTGATTCTAATAATTCTTGGAATTAAGGTAGGACACCTTCCTCAAGAGACTTTGTCTTTGGTCACCCTTGTTGGGTTAATGACAATTACCGGATCTACCTATCTGATTATGTACTCCGAAAAGATATATCCCCACTTGGCAAGCATTCTATCGATATTTGAACGGAAGAATGCATTAAAAAAGGAACCAACCAAGAAAGAGTTCGATACTATTCTTATCGGTTGTAATCGGATTGGTCTTGATCTTCTTGAAAGTTTACGCAGGGGGAATGGCCATTTGCTAGTGATTGATTTTGATCCAAATATTATCGAGAGATTGAGCAAAAATGGCGGTATTGAAACTCTATATGGCGATGTTGAGGATTATGAGTTTTTGGAGGAGATTGATTGGAGTTCAGTCCGAATGGTTATTTCTACGATCAGTGACTTTAACACTGATATTGCTTTACTGTCACGGCTGAGAGAGAAGGGGGTAGGGGCAATTATCATGACGTTGGCGCAGAATTCAGAGGAGGCAATCTCCCTGTATGAATCCGGGGCATCATATGTTGTTACCCCTCATTTTCTAGGGGGAAAACATGCATCAATGCTTATTTCGAAATACGGATTTGACGTGAAACGATTTCTTGAGGAAAAAGAAAAACATTTAAAAGATTTGCACGAGCGTAGATCTTCTCAATTAACTTTTTCCGTTGAGAGAAACTAGGGCAACTAGGGATGGAAACAAATTGAGCCAGCTTTTTCTTGCTTGACTTCATTTTTGCCTCCTGTATACTCGCTCTCATAGATGAAAAAAATTGAGAGAGATAACAAAAAACATTGCGTGCGCCTGCTTGCTCATTGCAAGAACTCGAAGAAGGGAGAAATGCTTCGATTTCATAAGGACGATTTAAGAAAAGTCGCCTCTTTTTTTGCTGAAGATAGTGATGTGGGTCCTCCTTCGGACGAAGAGGTTGAGCGTGCTATTACAATCTATAATCCGACCAAGCCTATTTGCAGTGATAAGATGAAGTGTTTGGCTGTCCGTGTGGAACCTCGCAAGAGTGAGCATAATTCAAAAGTAATGATTTTTGAGGATAAAGATAATGATGGTATTTGGAAGCTTCTTGATCAAGGTCCTGTTTTTGGTCTTCAGGATCCGTTCATTATTCAGGATGTTCAAGGCTGGCACATTATCGGGGGAGTTAGGGTTTACCCGGAAAAATCAACCGGCAAGCTTGGTTACGAAACCGTCTTCTACCGGTATAAGAAAAATGTATTTGAACTTTATGACGAGAAAAATAATCTGGTCGCTCCTTTTGCTGTTGGTCCGAAAAAGATGAAGGATATCAGATTGATTGATCTTAGAAATGGGAAAATCGGTGTCTTCACGAGACCCCAAGGAGGAGAATTTGGATTGGGTAAAATCGGCTACGTTGAAATCGATTCACTGGATGGGCTGGAATTGGCTATTCCTCGCGCTAAAATTATCGAAGGCTTGTTCACAGAGGAGGAGTGGGGTGGGGCAAACGAGCTGCATTTGCTAAGTGATGGTAATATTGGTGTACTCGGGCATATCGCCCATAAAGAGAATGAAATTAAGCACTATTATTCATTCTCGTTCGTTTATAACCCAATAAATCATACTTTTTCACATGAAAAAGTTATCTCTACCGCTGATGATTTTCCACATGTTGACTCAAAGCATGACCTTCTTGGTAGGGTTCTTTTTAGTGGCGGATTGGAGAGGTATGACAACGGAACTGCCCATCTTTACACGGGAATAGGGGACACTGCGGCAGGGAGGATATTGATCAATGATCCATTTGCTGTCTAAAACCCAAAGTCAAGACTCCAAAGTCAAAATAAACCCCAGAATCAAAAATAAAAAATTTATAACTTTTGGTTTTGGGGTTTGGTGTCTTGGCTTTTGTTCTTATTGCCATTATTCCCCAAAGTTGGTACTCTTTTGCATATCTAACACTGGAGGAAAATGGACTATAGTAAAGAATCGTTGAGAATACATGGTGAGAAGTCGGTTCTAAGAGTGTTACCAAATGTTTCATTGAAATCTCGTTCTGATTTGTCGACGAATTACACTCCTGGAATTGCTGCAGTTTCGAAAAAAATAGCAGAGGACAAATCCGAAGTGTTTCGTTATACTTCAAAGCGTAATTCAGTGGCTGTTGTGACTGATGGCTCGGCTGTGTTGGGCCTTGGCAATATCGGTCCGGAAGCGGCGCTGCCTGTGATGGAGGGAAAAGCGATTCTTTTTTCAAAATTTGCCGGTATCGACGCCATTCCTATTTGCCTAGATACTCAAAATAGCGAAGAGATTATCAAAACTGTAAAAAATATTGCGCCCACTTTTGGCGGGATCAATCTTGAGGATATTTCAGCACCTCGCTGCTTTGAGATTGAAGCCGCCCTTCAGGACATCGGTATTCCCGTCATGCATGACGATCAGCATGGGACTGCTGTGGTAGTGCTGGCAGGCTTGATTAATGCGTTGAAAGTTGTGGGCAAATCCATCGAGAATGTCAAAATAGTTGTTTCTGGAGCAGGAGCAGCCGGAACAGCAGTGGCCAAAATCATACAGCTTTATTCCAAGGAAAAAGTGAGGATGATCGTAATGGATAGCAAGGGAGCGCTTTGCCACCTTCGTGAAGATATGGACTGGAACAAAACCGAACTTCAAAAGATAACTAAAAATATGGCTTGCGGTCACCTCGAAAACATGATTATAGGAGCCGATGTTTTTATTGGAGTGTCAGCGCCAAAAATATTAACCAAACAGATGGTTGCCAGTATGGCGGAAAAGCCCATCATTTTTGCTTTGGCTAACCCGATTCCCGAAATTGATTATATTGAGGCCAAAGAAGCAGGTGCGACAGTAGTTGCGACGGGTCGATCGGACTGGCCCAACCAGATTAATAATGTTCTCGCTTTCCCTGGAATTTTCCGGGGCGCACTCAACGCTGGCGCGACCAGAATCACTGAAAACATGTTGCTTGCTGCTGCGAATGCTCTGGCCTCACATGTAGAGCGGCCAAATGCTTCCCGTATCATTCCCTCAGCTCTTGATGATATTAATATGTGCCTAGTAGCAAGCGCAGTCATGTCTGCTGCCAAGAAAGATGGCGTTGATATCATAAAGAAAAAACGAGTCTGTCCTCCCGTTCAGGCAGGGCAATTCAAGAGGTGCAAGCTTGCAAATTGCCCTTTAAACAGCTAATTTTGTATTAAGTTGGGCCTATGGTCTAGTGGTACGATGCCACACTCCGAATGGGACCCTTTGGGTTTCGCACCCGCCTTCTGGAGTATGGGCTGGTAGTTCACCTGGTAGAACATCGCATTCGCATTGCGAAGGTAGAGGGTTCGAGTCCCTCCCAGTCCACCATCGAGCCCGTACGGCGGGCAGGTTGAAGAGGTCGGCGGTCCGATTCTCGCTAGGTCCACCATCCTTCGCTGAAGCTACGGATGGCACAGCCAACTAACAGGAGGCCAAATGTCAGAAGAAATACTAGCCAAGAAAAAAGAATATTTTAAAGTCATACCTGCGGTTTATTTGGTATTAATTAAAAACGGCAAGATTCTGATGCTTAGAAGAGCAAATACTGGCTTCGAGGATGGGAATTACAGTTTGCCGGCCGGACACTTGGACGGTGGCGAGACCGCAAGACAGGCTATGGTCAGAGAGGCTGTGGAGGAGATTGGTATTGTAGTAAAGATTGAGGATTTAGATCTGGTTCATGCTTTGCACCGTGATTGCAAAAGTCATGAACGAATCGATTTATTTTTTACGGCTAAGCAATATGGAGGTACCCCGACTAATTGTGAGCCGAACAAGTGTGATGACCTCTCTTGGTTTTATATTAATAACTTGCCCTCAAATACTATTCCATACATCCGCCAGGTCGTAGAAAAAGTTGCTGCCAAAGAACCATATAGTGAAGAAGGATGGGATGAGAACCAAGAAAACTAATATAAATCAAGCAGCAGAAATCCTGGATTTTCTTGCTTTCTCAGAAAAACTTAAAACTCAGAAGCGGGATAATTGGTTCTTCCCCTTTTCAAGGGGAAGCCAGAAGGGGTTTGTGTGTGGTCGATCGAGATCCTGACAGCAAGGTCATAAATCGTAAGGACATGAGTCTGAGAAGGCGTATTTTACGCAACAGTATGCCAAATCCGGAACTTAAACTATGGCTCAGAATTAGGAACAGACAAATTAGTGGATATAAATTTAGGCGCCAGCACAGTTTCGGACATTTTGTGGTTGATTTTTACTGTCCTGAGGCGAGGCTAGTCATAGAAGTTGATGGTGATTTTCATTTCAATCAAAAAGCAAAGGAACGAGATATTGTGCGACAAAAATTTATTGAGTCAAACGAGTTATCGTTTTTAAGGTTCACCAATATTGAGGTTGTGGAGAATGTTGATGGTGTTGTGAGCAGGATTGAGGAATTTCTGAACCCCCACTAACTCCCCCTTGGGAATGGGGAGAACCGATTGGTCTTGATGTAGAGAAAATAATTGCCAAGCAGAAAAAAGTAAGTTCCAGCTAGAAGAGTGAGGAAAAATGAAAGAAAGATTGGATGGTACGGAAACAATGATAAATACTTCCGTTTATTCTGAAGCTGATATCACAAGATTTCGCGAGGAGATAGATGCAAAAACTTGGGGAGAAAATTTTGCAGATGCTCTGGAAACCAGGTTACTCTTAAGTCCTGAACTAACAAGTGAACTTGATCGCTGTCTAAGTGGAAGCAATCTTGTCGATCTAGGATGCGGGCAATCTGCACTTATTAAACTTCATGGTGCAGGCTTGGGCGCAGAATCCCCAAGGATGAAGGATTTCCCTCCTATTTTAAAAATTGCATTAAGATGCGGAGCTAAATCCTATACCGGGGTTGATTTTTCACCAAATGTACAGTCAATGATACCAATAATCCAACAACAAACAGCAGCGTCAGATTTTTACGACTCACTGGGAACGCGGATTGAGTTTGTTTTTGATGAGATGCTCCACTTTGTTCATTCTCTGCCTGATTCTTCCAGGAGTTATTGTGTTAACGGAATTGATCCCTACCTTATTGTTGGTAAAGATAAGCAATTATATGATACAAATTGGTATAAAGCGTTACTGAATGAGCTTTCGCGTACAACTTCGAGAAATGGTTTACTGTTCGGTTTTGGATCATCGGTTCTTACAGAAGGTGCGTTGGCAAGTGTTGGATTTACTCCTTTTGCTGGATTTAATGATAGTTATGAGCTTTTTGCTTTTGTGAAGAGATAATTTTTTAGAACAGAAATTTTTTAAGTTATGGTGCGGAATAATTTTTGATATTTGGGGAAATTCTGATCTTGATTTATGAAAAAAGCCACATAAGTTGGCTTTTTTTTAATGTAGGTTACGATATGTAGATCGGAGGGATTAAGGAGAAAAATGAGGTCGATCTGGTCAGGATCTCTCAGCTTTGGTCTGGTCAATATTCCGGTGAAATTATACAGCGGAAGCCAGGAAAGTAATATCAACTTAAATCTCTTGGACAAAGAGGATCTTTCGCCGATTCGCTATGCTCGTGTCAACAAAGCAACGGGCAGGGAGGTTGCTTATTCACAGATTGTGAAAGGATATGAATATGGCGGAGAGGGAAATTACGTTGTTTTGACCGATGATGATTTTGAAAAGGCGAACAGGGAAAAAACTAAAACGATTGATATTGTCGGCTTCACTAAGGTTCATGAGATCGATCCAATTTATTATGAAAAACCCTACTATCTCGAGCCGGCTGCTGGGGCAGAACGTCCTTACGCTTTGCTGAGGGATGCTCTCAAGCAATCAGGCAAGGTTGGCATTGCCCGTTTTGTCCTTCGCAACAAAGAGCACATTGCTGTTGTCCGGCCGCATGATAATGCACTGGAGCTAGACCAATTGCGATTTTACGAAGAAGTGAGGGACCCCTCGGGATTAAATCTACCGGAGGAAAAAGAAGGGGGAAAAGAGGAGGTTGAAATGGCCTTGCTTTTGATTAGCCGGCTCACTAAAAAGTTCAATGCCAAAGAATATGCGGACACATATCGCAAGGATCTAATGGAGGTGATTCAGGAAAAGGTGGAGGGCAAGCAGGTGGTGGCCAAGGGTGCGGAACCGAAGCCGACAATGTCGAAAGATTTGATGACATTACTGAAGGCAAGTTTGGAGAAAGAAGATAAGGGTTAATGAGTTATGGGTTATGAGGGCATGAGTTGATTTGCGCCCACATTACCCATCAACCCTTAACGAATACCCCATGCTTGAAGATTACAAAAAGAAGCGAGAATTTGAAAAGACTCCCGAACCTTTACCGAAAGCGCAAACGAAAAGGGAAGGGTTTTCTTTTGTCGTGCAACTTCACGACGCTTCTCATCTTCATTATGATTTGCGGCTTGAGCTTGACGGAGTTTTAAAGAGCTGGGCAATTCCCAAGGGACCCTCTCTTGATCCGAAGGACAAACGACTGGCCATGATGGTTGAGGATCACCCTCTTGATTATCAGTATTTTGAAGGCACGATCCCTCCTGGAAATTATGGGGCCGGAACCGTTATGATTTGGGATCGGGGAACATATGGTCCGGAAAAGCAAAGTCACGAGCCTTTTGATGAGTACGTAAGAGGGGGTCTGAAAGAGGGTAAATTTAGCTTTAATTTATATGGAAGAAAGCTCAAGGGCAGCTTTGCTTTGTTTCGTTTCGGCTCGAAAGAAAACCAGTGGATGTTGATTAAGCACAGTGATAGGTTTGCCTCTAGCGAAGATGTTCGCAGTCTCAATCTTTCTGTTAAAACCGGCTTTTCTCTGCCGTTGATTAATGCGCTTGATAATCTTGAAATTACTCTTACTGAGAAGATGAAGACACCTCTACCAAAGCGAATCAGCCCTATGTTGGCTACTTTTGCTGAAAAGCCAGTTGAAGGGAAGGATTGGCTTTTTGAAATCAAATGGGACGGCTATAGAGCCATCTCAAAGCTGGAGAACGGAGAAGTCAATCTTTATTCAAGAAATTTACAATCATTTAACGCCAAGTTTCCAGAGATCGCGGCTGAATTAAAAAAATTAAATATTAATGCTGTGATTGATGGGGAAGTGGTCGCCTTGGATGAAAAGGGAATGCCAAGGTTTAATTTGTTGCAGAATATACCCCCTCTTAATCTCCCCCTTTCTAAGGGGGAGCAAGTAGGGGTTGTTTATTACTGTTTTGATCTTATATATTTCGAGGGTTATGATTTGCGCTCTTTGCCACTCATGCAACGAAAACAAATGTTATTCCGAATTTTGCCTTCCAACAATCCATTTATTAAATATGTTGATCACGTTGTGGGGGAGGGCAAACGCTTTTACGAGCAAGCTTCCAAGATGGGGCTCGAAGGAATAATCGGTAAAAAAAATGGAAGCACGTATCAGGCTGGCAAGCGGAGTAGTGATTGGATAAAAATCAAAACGGCAAAGCGGCAGGAGGCCGTGATTGGTGGCTATACGGCCCCAAGAGGGAGTAGGGAGGGGAT
>DAOOSE010000034.1:0-9342 GCA_035389625.1 bacterium | reverse complement strand
CAAGCCGCCGCCGTGTTCATAGGAAATGGCTCGACTATATAATTTTCCTTTGGGACATTCGGAAGCTGCTCCTCGATCCGCTTGGCATAGACAGGAGTCGTAGAAATAATAATTTTCTCTGGTGATCCTACTACATCAAGCAACCGTTCATATGTTTCTTGTATAAGAGATTTCTCGCTTGATAGGGCCTGGAGTTGCTTTGGAGCATTTTTTCTTGAGAGTGGCCAAAGTCTGGTACCTTGTCCGCCTGCCATTATGACTGCATACATTTATTTCCTTAGTTGGTAGTTGGTAGGTTGTGGTTGGTAGGAGCTTGCGGTTGTTACAAACTACTCACTACCCACTACTCACTACCCACTACTCACTACAAACTCTAATTAATATTGCCTTAATGTCACTTTGGTTGCGCCTGCTCTGACGTTCAGCTTCAACTTTTTTGCGGAGGAATCATACCCGGGTGACTTGTAAGTGTTGCCTTCTTTTTCCAATGTGATGCCAGGGTAATCCAGCGATGTTAGGGCTGACTCTGAGATTATTTGTATCCCAAAATCTTTTGGTAATTCAATAGCAAAATTTGAAGCGCCGGCGTTGATTGTTGTCTCAACGTTGTTTTCTTTGCTGCCCAAGGTAATTTTGCCTGAGGTTGCGCCTGAATTGAAATCGAGAGTTGTTACCTTGATCTCTCTTAGGTCAAAATCAAATTTGCTTGCTCCGCTGTCAATTTTAAGCTTAGAGGGAATATTGGGATTGAGTTTCATTTCAAGCGTTCTTTCGCCGACTTGGCGATACCAGCGTCTATTTATTTCCTCTCTCACAGATATGTTTGCCTTGCCGTTTTTTACTGAATTATCAGTGATAAGACTTGTCGGAGAATTGAAAGTTGCTTCATAAAGCTTGTCTGCATTATCAGTGCTTACAATTGAAAAATTTATTGCCCCGATATTAATATCATAATTTGCTTCTGATGCATTATTGAGCGCGAAGCTAGTATTTTGATTTGCTTCTTCGTTTTCCCTGATATCGGCAGAGTATTGTTTGAACGCGCTATTCTTCAGCAAACCCGGGCTTGCAGCGACTGCAATTATTCCTGCCATAGCAAGAATAAGCACGATCAAGGGAATTGGGCTTTCTTCTCCGAAAACTATCCTAGTGCCGATGATGACAAGCAATACTGGCCAGAAATCAGCTAGGAGTGCAAAAACATTTAGGCTCCACCAATTCATGTTAGAACCCAGAAACAAGACGCCGATTAGAACTAGGAGTAACCCCCAGAAGATGCGGCCAAACCTCATTTTCCCCCTTTTTCGCTCCGGCGTCCGTTGGCGATTATAACAAGTCCGATAATTACAAGAATAAGGGGCCAAAGATTTTCCCAGACATCCCAGCCGAGAATGTTTTGCAGCAGAAATATGATACCGATTCCAATTATGATAATTCCGGCAATAGCACGTCCATCTTCTCGATTGCGACTATAGTGGTCGGCGGTTTTCTTCACATCTTTTGCAAACTCATCTGCTTTCTCCTTGATCTCCTCAGTTGCACTCTTTCCGGTGGTGCAGGCAGGGTCTTCTGGTATGATTATCCAGGATAGGATATAGACGAGCAGGCCTACTCCGCCTGGAACAGCCAGGAGAACAAAAATTAGTCTTATCAATACAGGATCGATTTCAAAATACTCACCCATGCCGCCACAGACTCCTCCTAAAATCCGATTTTTGCACGAACGGTAAAGTTGCCTTGATGCCATTTAGTCTCCTTGCGCTAATTGTTACCACTATAATAGCACAAAGCATTGTTTGATCAATATAACATTGATCAAATTGATAATCGCTATCAGTAGATTCTTGCCGGAGTTTACCCTGTGGCGGGAATGACAGCGGTGAAGAAGGTAAATAAATACTCGGTGCTCCTTGACTTTGTCGGGCAATTTTGGTACGTTTTGGTGCTTTCTAACACATATACGATAACGAATTGTTAGAATAATGAATAACCAATAAAACAACTAAAACAACTAAAACAACTAAAACAACTCGATATTTGCTAGTCGTTTGAAAAATTAGTCGTCTATTTCTGACCAATGGAATTATCGCCCAAACAACAAGTTGTAGATGTGTTGAAAAACAAGGAGCGCTTGCTCCTGCTCACACACAAAAACCCTGACGGAGATGCTCTAGGAAGTTTGCTCGGGCTTTTTTTGTCGATGAAGAAGTTGGGCAAGGATGTAGTGGCGGTGAGTTATGATCCTATTCCGCCAGCTTTGGCTTACTTGCCCTCACACAACAAAATACAGCAACAGTTTAGTGGAACTCGCGATTTTGTATTGTCTCTCGATATTTCCTCGGTCAAGGCAGAAAAAGTAATGTATAAGGTGGAAGGGGACAAGCTTAATGTCATTATTTCGCCAAAAGATGGTCAATTTAGCGCCGACATGCTTTCCATTGCTGATGGCAGTTTCCGTTTCGATGCGATTGTTGTACTCGATGCGCCTGATCTTGAAAGGATAGGCTCACCATACGAAAATAACCCTGAGATTTTTTACGATGTTCCGGTTGTTAACATTGATCATCATCCAGGGAACGATTTTTTTGGAAAAATAAACCTGGTTGACCTCACTTCTACTTCAACTTCAGAAATTCTGGTATCAATTCTCGAGGCCTTAACAGGGGATCCGAAATTTTTGAATGAGGATATTGCCACCTGTTTTTTGACCGGTATCATTACTGACACAAATTCTTTCCAAAACACCAACACCACACCTAAATCACTTACTGTTGCAGCTCAGCTTGTTGCACTCGGAGGCCGGCAGCAGGAGATTATTAAGAATGTTTATAAAACAAAGCCGCTTTCAACCCTTAGGCTTTGGGGTAAGGCTTTGGCCAGTTTGAGGGATGAGCGCGAGTATCGGTTTGTTTGGACAGAGCTATATGAAAAAGATTTTCTTGAGGTTAAAGCGACCCCGAACGAATCCTCCGGTGTTATCGATGAGCTTCTAAAAACTGCCTCCGGAGTGGATTTCGCCTTGCTTCTAACCGAAAAAAACAAAGACGTACACGGTTCCCTAAGATCAACGTCGGGAAATTTTGATGTGGGGGCGATTGCAAAAGTGTTCGGTGGGGGTGGGCACACTGTGGCAGCTGCCTTTGAGCTCAAAAACACAACTCTCGAAGCAAGCTCCTCCTTGATAATTGAGAAGATTAAGGCTTTTCAGGAGAAGAATCGGTTATCCTCATAGTAATCACTGGCCAGGAAAACATTTCTGCTCGAATAAGCAGCCAACAACCCAACCTTTTTTAGAAGAATAAATAGTGATATTCTGGTGATGTAGTGCAAATAACTCTGGAGGGGTTATGGAAGACAGTCAGCCAAACCGTCAAATTCTGGATCCTGCCAGGAATGCAGTCTTGGGTTCTCTTTCGGCTGCTCAGATTTCAGAGAAGGTCAAAAAAATTGATTTAATAATGACTGAGTACAGGGCCAAGCTTGACCAGCTAAAACGAAAACGGCGGGAGATACTTGGGCAATTAGCCGCAAAAACAGATTCGAATAAGATTGAGAAGATAAGAAAAATCTTATATGAAAAAGATTCCTGAGAGTTCACCCAGAGAGGAGGTGGCAGCTGAGGTTGCGCCTAACCCAAAGGCCCCGGAAACAGCCGGGGAGCTTTTGGGGTATGCGGAAACGAGAGTTGTGCAGGTAAATGAATCAGCTGCTGCTGTGATTAGCGCTGGCAACGAAACATTCGGATCATTGGTAAAAAGTGAGAAGCCTGAACGGGACGACATTGAAACAGCCCAGGCAGGATTGAATGCAGTTGCCCGGGAAGTTGACGAATTAAGTCGCGTGACTTCGTGCAGAATTGAAGCAGAGGTATCGGGCGGCTATGGGGTGTCGGTTCCAGGCGAAGAACCGGTTGTGGTAGATAGCAGTTTTGAAACAGCTTTTGCAGGTGAGCCACCTCGAGTCGCAGCTGATGCTCCAGTCAGGCCAGGGATGGCCCAATCTGAATCTGCTGATTCTTCACCACTTAGCGGTACCACCGAGGCAACACTTAGCGGCGATGCGGGAGTGGCTGATCCACCGAGCCCTAATTATCTTGAAGAAGACAAGCGATATTTGGCCATTAAAGCAGAAATAAGCAGTGCAGCTGCTGAGTCCAACGGGGTACTTTCGCCTCAACATCAAGATGTACTCTTTGGCGACCCAACTGCTTTTCAGCGCGGTGAGAAACCTCGCGATCTGGATCAGCGGGCTCAGCAGCTTTTTGCTGAGCGCTATCCAGATGCTGCCAGCCAATATTTAGCGGCAGAAAGAACACGAGTCTACGACAGCATAAATGGTGATCCGGCATTTCAGGCTCTTGGCGAGGAAACTACACGAATTACCAACCAGGATCTTGCTCAAGCTCGAAGCGGCGACTGGGGTCAAGCGGCGGCAGCCGAAGCAAATAGTCCAAGCAGGCATTCGGGTTTAAGCCAGAGAGTTTCCAATCGGGTTGAATTTCAGCAGCTCCGAGATTTTGTAAAAACTTATCCCGAAAAAGCAGCTGGCTATGCGGTGAGGTGGGATCAATTTGTCGCCGAACATCCAGAAGTTGCCAAGATGAGTAATGACCAATGGTTTAAGTGGTGTGATCAAAATAGCGGCGGTTGGGGTATAGATAAATATCGTCAGATTGCCCGCTTAGCCGAACCAACAGTGCCAAAGCCTGAGCCTGAGGCTCGGCGTGCACCAATGGAATCTGTAACAAGACAATCGACGACTGAAGTAGCAGGGCCAGGCGCTAGCGAACCTGGACGTAGCGAAGAGCTTGGATTTACAGAAACTGATACTGAAGTTGACGAAGAGTACTGGGGAACAGAAGAAGAAATCATTGACTCCGAAGAGGCGATGGCAACAATCCTGGCTGGTCTAGAAAAGGCAGGGGAAATTAGCGAAGATGAACTTATCGCTCATAAGGAAGAGTTGGGAGCATTACCATATCTTTCTGGTAGTGATGCTGATATATTGCTCGGTCAGAGAGGGAAAGATCTTGGTCTCAGAATGGTAAAGACGAAAGCAATCGCTGGCAGCATGTCTTCGGCGTTTAATGATTGGGGGACTGAATATGCTGATCGAGAGGGCCGGCCGGTGGCGGTGGCCAAAGAGTTGCTTTCGGGTGATCAAGCCCAAATTGAAGAAGTTTTTCACCTTAACAAGTCTAATGAGAGAGTGAAGCTCAAAAAAATTGCTGGGCCGGCCGGTGAGCTTTACTTCACGGAGGATGGCAGCCACCGGGTAGCCGGTTGCAAGCTGATTAACTTACCTGAATTGCCGGCTGATGTCGAGGATCTGAGTGGAATATCCGAAATTGCAACAACAGATAGCAATCTGGCAATGGAATGGGATGAACGAATCAACGCCGGTTTAATCACTGGGGTTGTTGAAGAGATTAGGGATGCTTCCCGCCAGACCCACTATAAACTAAAAATTGAAACACAAACGTTGCCCTGGATGGTTCTGCCGGAGGCACAGCTAGCCAAATTCAATCGTTTTTATGAACAAGCTTATCCTGGTGGCTTGGATAAGGTAAAGTCACTCAAGGGTGAACGGAGAGTTATTCCCAAAGCGGCTTTGTTGAATGAAAATGGTGTTGCGCTTAATTTCTACATGCACGGCCGGTGGGACGAGTATCTACAAAGGCACGGTGATGGGGCTTCTCGTCAGTCAAAATGATATCTTCCACAAATACAACCGTGAATCCGAAAACCTATCTCAGCTATTTGTCATGCTGAATTTATTTCAGCATCTTGTCCTTAATCATAGGTATTCTGAGATCCTGAAACGATTCAGGATGACATCATGGGAGGTTTTCGGAATCACGGATACAAACCTTGTTTTTTTGAGAAAAATATTGTATTATCAATTCTATCAAGTAATTATAGACCGGTTACAGGTAGTTGATAGTTTTAAGTTTAAAGTTACAAAAGGATTTTCCTGCTTTGTAACTTAGCACTTTCGACTTTGAACCTTCTTGTGTTGCCGGCCGAAGGAGTCACGTGGTACAAAAGGGAAAGAAAGAAGATCTCGTCAAGAAGTATCAAACCCACGAGGGTGATACAGGTTCAAGTGAGGTTCAGATTGCAATTTTGACAAAGAAAATTTCAGATCTGACAAAGCATCTCAAAGATCACAAGAAAGATTTTGATTCTCGTCGCGGTCTTCTAATGATGGTTGGCAAGCGCCGCCGATTACTCAATTATCTTCGCAAAACAGAGGAAGAGAAATACCAAAAACTTGTTGTTGATCTTGGATTGAAGAAATAAAAACGTTGGCAGACTCAGGGCGCCTCTTGGCGCCAGGTTTGCAAAGGTTTAATAAAAAGAGGAGGTTCTGGGATTACGAAGCATGATTCATGAAACATGCAGCTGATGCGAGCGCACAATTTATCAATTATCAATTATCAATTTTCATTTAAATATCAATTGGCAGATAATCAATTGAAAAAATAAATGGTAACTGGAAAATGACAAATGATAAATGTGCTCACAGAGCAAGCTTTGTGTTCCATGATCCATGCTCTCTGATTGGACCTCCAGAAAGGTAAAATGGTTAAGAAATTAGATTTTAACACCCGAAATTACGAGGTGTCTTTTGGTCGCGAGAAGCTTTACCTTGAAACGGGAAAGTTGGCTGGACTTGCCAATGGCTCAGTCACAGCTCGTTACAAAGACACAGTGGTATTGGCTACTGCGGTTGTTGCATCTGAAGCGAAGGAAGGACAAGACTTTTTTCCGTTGATGGTGGATTTTGAGGAGCGTTTCTATGCAGCTGGAAAGATCTCCGGTAGCCGATTTATTAAACGAGAGGGTCGACCCTCCGATGCCGCGGTTTTGTCTGCCAGAAAGATTGATCGACCGATCCGTCCGCTTTTTCCCAAGAACTATCGCAACGATGTTCAGGTGATTGTCACCGTCTTGTCTTATGATGGATCTATCGATGTTGATGTAGTTGGTACTGTTGCTGCCTCCGCGGCATTAATGCAGACTTCCGCACCTTTCAAAGGTCCTATTGCAGCTATCTCCGTCGGTCTCATCAACAATGAATTTGTTATCAATCCTACCGAGGGAGAGGCCGAGCAATCTTCGATGCTTCTAAATTTTGCAGCCACTCGAGAGAGAATAATGATGATCGAGACTGAAGCAAATGAAGTTTCTGAGGAGATTGTTTTCCAGGGAATTCAATTTGGTCACAAAGTCATGGCCGAAGTTATCGAGATTCAGCACAAAATTGCTGCCGATCATGAACGCCAGGTTGCTGAAACTATCGACGAGAAAATCATGGGAGTTCATGCTGAGGTATTCAACTTGGCTAATGATAAAGTCAGGGCCGCGCTTGCTGATATGGATAAAGCTGCTCGTGAATCCAAGCTCAAATCCTACGAAGAGGAAGTGCTTGCCTCTCTTGAGGGCACATATAAACAAATCGAAATCAAAGCTGCTTTTGCCAAGATCGTAGAAGGTGAAATTCGCACCATGATCCTTGAGAAGGGTATACGCCCTGATGGTCGAGGCATGGAAGAGATCCGCCCTATCGGTGTCGAGGTTGGTATTTTGCCTCGTCCTCATGGTTCAGCTCTTTTCACTCGCGGCCAGACCCAGGCTTTGACCGTTGCAACTCTAGCTTCTCCGGGAATGGAGCAGCTGATTGATACAATGGAAGGCGAGTCAACCAAGCGTTTTATGCATCACTACAATTTCCCTCCTTTTTCTACCGGTGAGGTTAAACCCTTGCGAGGAACAGGCAGACGTGAAATTGGGCATGGTTATCTTGCTGAAAAGGCACTGAAACCCATGATCCCCAGCGATGAGGAATTTCCTTACACCATTCGTCTTGTTTCAGAGATTTTAAGCTCAAATGGTTCTAGCTCCATGGCTGCTACCTGTGGGTCCACCCTTGCGCTTATGGATGCGGGCGTCCCGATCAAAAAGCCGGTAGCTGGAATTGCTATGGGATTGGTGACAAATAAAGATGTTTCAGAATACAAAGTTCTTTCCGATCTTCAGGGACTTGAGGACTTTGCAGGGGACATGGATTTCAAAGTTGCCGGTACCGTCGACGGTGTGACGGCAATTCAAATGGATACAAAGATCGAGGGACTTACTTATGAGATTATTCGTGACACTTTCGTTCAAGCCAAAAAGGGTCGGATGGAAATCATGGAGGCAATGCTTGGTGTGATTCCAACTCCGAGAGCTGAACTTTCCAAGTATGCACCTCGTATCGAAGCTATTCACATCAATCCAGATAAGATCGGCGAGCTGATTGGTCCAGGCGGCAAAAACATCAAGTCGATCATCGAAGAATGCGGCGGCAAGGAAGTAACTTCCATTGATATTGAGGATGACGGCACGGTTATGATCTCCTCGGTTGATCCTGAAATGGGGGCTAAAGCAATTTCAATTGTGAAGTCAATGACGAGAGAAATTCAAGTTGGAGAGATTCTTTCGGGTGAAATTATCGAGATCAAGAAAGACCGAATGACCGGAAAGGAAATTGGCGCGATCATGAAAATTACATCTAAGCTTGATGGAATGATCCATATCTCCCAAATCTCAGATCAAAGAGTAGAAAAAGTCTCCGACATGCTGAAAGTAGGCCAGACTGTGACCGCCAAAGTGGTCGAAGTTGATCCGATGAAGGGACGAATCAGCCTCTCCATGAAGGCAGTGAGCCAATCGCAACAGTAATAATCGCAGTGGAGATAATCAATGTCTGAGAGATTATCCTTACCAGAGTCGGTTAATCGTTTGGAGCGAGTGAAACAACTAGTACGGCAAAGAATGCCTGAATTTTCTGAGTTCTCACCCGAGGCCAGAGAAAATGCTTTGATTTCTGCCCGCGTATTGTTTGTCGATAATATTTATCGCTGTTTGGGCATACCGATTCTCCCTGAAAAAAGAAACAGTATCAAGACGGCGAAAGAGGCAGAGAATTTATTATCTCAATTGATTGGTTGTCAAAATAATTTTGGTTTGGAACGTGATGGCGATAATGATATTTGGCAAGAGGTAGACAGGAGAGTGGCAGAATCACCTGAGCCGGTAAAAATTCTTGAGGTTGGAGCTGGATCAACTTTGCCCCTAGGTTTTCATGAAGGTTCACCCTGGCTGGCAAGAGCGATGGCTCTGCATTTTGGTGAAGATGTCAAAATTACCGTGACGGATAAATTCGGTGATCAGCTCTTGTCTCATTGCGGATACGCTTACTACCTTGTTTCGCCTGATAACATCGTTCTTCTGGAGAATCCTGATCCCTGTTCAATTTCTTTAACTCGATCAATAGAACTTCCTCCGGAGACGGATT
>DAOOSE010000033.1:0-9424 GCA_035389625.1 bacterium | reverse complement strand
ACACCTCTTTAAGCAAATTTCCTGCTTCGACAAAAATATTTATCAAAGAAATAATTTCAGGAACAGACCTAACATGCGTGAGTTCGGCAATCTTTTCCAGATGATCACTGGTATCCTCAAAAAGAGCAGTCTTAGTCACCGAGACAAGAAGGGTCTTACGTAGTAGCTCAATCACCCCTCGATTGAATTCAGACATATCCGCCCCACCCTCAAATACCTGATGGACGATTTTTAAACCCTCCTCAGTGGATTTATTAAAAATCGCCCCGACAAAGTCGTATATTGTTTGCTCACTGGTAACGCCAAGCAATTTTTCCGTGATATCACGATCAATTTCCCGTTTTTCGACAGAGACCTTCTCGAGTAAACCAAGTGCATCCCGATGCCCTCCCGCCGACAAGACAGCAATAAGATCAAGCGCTTCTTCGGAGATTACAATGTTCTCCGCCTTGGCAACTCTTTGCAAATTGGAAATCAGATCTTTTTTAGTGGCTCGCTTGAAGTCAAAGCGCAGAGCACGGGAAAGGATCGTTGCCGGAATCTTGTGCACTTCTGTTGTCGCCATTATGAATACAACGTGAGATGGCGGTTCTTCCAGGGTCTTTAGTAGTGCATTAAAAGCGCTTTTCGAAAGCATATGGACTTCATCGATGATATATACTTTTTTCGATCCTTTGGCAGGAGCCAGGCGGGAGTTCTCGATCAATTCACGGACATCATCAACACCGGTATGCGAAGCAGCGTCAATCTCAATTACATCTACTGCCCTGCCTGCAGCAATATCCTGACATGACTCACAATTATTGCATGGCTCACCACTCTTTACACCTCCATCTTTTCTCTCTGCTGCGAGTGATTGACAATTGATCGCTTTTGCCAAAAGTCGGGCGGTGGAAGTTTTGCCAATTCCACGAGGACCGGTAAGCAGGTATGCATGGGTCAATTGATCATTTTTGATCGACTCCAAAATGGTGGCGATAATATGGGACTGGCCCACCATCTCGCCAAAAGTCTTGGAACGGTATTTTTGATAAAGGGATGACATGGCTTCCAATCTCAAAGATCAAATCTCAAGTATAAAAATTATGGAGTTACTATCTAACAGCCAACCACAAAGTGGTTACAATAATTTTGATTTTTGAATTTTGATTTTTGAATTATGGATCCCGGAGTTATTATAACCCCGGGATCCATATATCGTGAACCGATGGGATAATAATGTCTCCCATCCCTCCTGTTTTAAACACTTCCACAACTTTTCCCCAATTTATCCCCAAGTAATCCACAAAGTTGTCCACAAGGGCAGCAAAACAAAGGGTACCAAAGCAAAAAAAGTTAAAACCAACAATTCTTAGAGTCCAAACCCCGCATTCTTTATTTTTTAACTTTTAATATCTCTTTTGGCTTTGGAGTCCGGGCTTTGGGTTTTCGTGCAACTATTCTCTTTTTTTACCGTGAAAATTCTTGCCAATCTAGCCTTCGATTGATATACTATTTCTGGAGGGAAAAACAAAAATGAACAAAAGTCAGCTTTCCAGAATTTTGGCTGAAAAAGCCAATCTTACCGTAGTTGAAGCAGAGAAGGTCATCAACGCTTTTGCTGACACTATCGGTGAAACTCTTAAAAAAAATCAAAAAGTAATCTACTCCAACTTCGGGACCTTCTATACCGTACACTACCCTTCCAAAATCATCTACCACCCGATTCTTGGCGCCAAAAAGACAATGGTGATGGAGCCAACCGACGCTGTTAAATGGATGCCCTCCGACAATGTTAAGGCACTTGTCGACAAAGGTATCAGTGTCGAAAATGCAGTCAGGTTCGGCAAGGCTCAGTTTGTGACAGGGGCGAAAACAAAGAAAAAGAAAGTGGCATCAGCCACCAAGTCATCGACACCGGCGATTCTGGAAGATGAAGTTTATGAAATACCTATCAAAACTCACCGCAAGGTAAAGGAAATAAAGATTGAGCCGGTTGCAAGCGAAGGACAGATCGAAGTTAGTGCAATCAAGATTACTCCAAAGCAACCAGCTTCCGAGAAATCACCCGCCCCAAACGAAAGCCCGGCCAACGGAACCGGTAATTTTTGGGATCAACTTTTTCACAAAGCAATTCACGACGAAGGACACGGAAAGAAAGAACAAATTCATGAAGCGATTAAGAAAAATTACCTCCGAACCAAAACAAAAAATTCTAATACCAACGAAAGCCCTGCCGATGTGGACACAATCCCCAAACACGAGTCAAAGCTTGGCGCCGGAGTTTTTGACAAGGATGATCAAAGCTCAGTTTCTGATTTAATTGATATCAAAACAAGGGTTCAAGACCCACCCGCCGTAGCCAAGAAGCCAGATCTGGCCGATAAGAATGAGAAACAGCCTACATCTGAAAACATAGGCATTGCCTCCGTGGATCAAATCGAGAAGCCGACCCAAGCTGAAAAATTCAAGTCAAACACTCAGTCGCTCCCTCCCATCTTAAGTCGCAAAACATCGATCAAGTTTATTGACCTTGCCGATATATCGGTACCAAAAGAAATACTTGGCAAGATTCCGGAAAAAATTGCCAGAAAATATCAAATTGTACCTGTCGAAGAGAAAGACAATGAGTTGGTAGTGGCCACAGTCGATCCTGAAAATCTAGAAGCAATGGAAATTGTTAAGAAAATAGCGATGAAGAACATTTCACCAAGACTGACAACTCGGGACGATCTAAACCACATTTTCGAACAGTATCAAGGGTTTGAGAGTGAAGTCAAAGAAGCCATCGACGATGCGGTAGAAGATGAGCCTGAAGAAATCAAGACAGAGGAAAAAGTCGGCAAAGAGCAACTGACCGACTCCGCTCCGGCAGCACGTATCGTCTCCTCTCTCCTGAAAAGGGCAATCCGAGATAAAGCCTCAGATATTCATATCGAGCCGACTGATACCGAAGTCGTCGTCCGCTACCGTCTGGATGGCGTACTCCACAAAAAAGTAAGTCTGCCTAAAGACATACAGCTTGCTCTTGCCTCCCGCATAAAAATCCTTTCCAATCTAAAAATTGACGAGCAAAGACTTCCTCAGGATGGCCGCTTTAGTATCAATTACGAAGGCAGGCGCGTTGATTTTCGCGTATCGACTATGCCGACTACCAACGGCGAAAAGGTTGTCATGCGTATCCTGGACAAAATGACCGGCGTTATCGCAGTAGAGAAACTTGGTTTCAGTGACCGCGATTATAAAGCGCTCGATGAATCCATTAAAAAGTCTCATGGAATGATCCTGGTGACCGGCCCTACTGGCTCCGGCAAGACTACCACTCTCTATGCCCTGCTCTCCAAAATCTATTCGGAGGGGATCAATATCATTACACTTGAAGATCCGATCGAATACCAGATTCCCGGAATCAATCAAAGTCAGGTCAATTCAGAAATAGACTACACTTTTGCTTCGGGATTGAGATCGATCCTAAGGCAAGATCCTGATGTCGTTATGATCGGTGAAATTCGAGATCAGGAGACTGCAGAGATGGCGATTCACGCCGCACTGACTGGGCACGTCGTTCTTTCTACCCTTCACACCAACTCTGCCTCCGGCGCTTGCCCACGATTGACCGACATGGGAATCGAGCCATTCCTTCTCAACTCCTCTCTGAACCTCGTGATCGGACAACGCTTAGCAAGAAGAATCTGTGATGATTGTAAGGAAAGCGAAACGATGAGCAGCTCAGATCTTGCCGATATCAAAAAAGAAATCGCCAAAATGCCCGCCGAAGCCCAAAAAGCCCTGCCCAAGCTGGCTTTCCACAAAGGCAAGGGATGTAAATCCTGTGACAACACCGGTTACCGCGGACGCATCGGCCTTTATGAGGTTTTAGTCGTAAGCGATGCAATAAAAGACCTGATGAGAAAGAAGGCACCAGGAGAGGAAGTTCAAAAAGTTTCAATGAGCGAGGGTATGACCACCATGATTCAAGATGGAATAAGCAAGGCCTCGCTAGGCATCACCACCATTGAAGAGGTTTGGAGAGTAACGAAAGAATGACCAGAGTTACAAAGTTAAAAGTTAAAAGTAAAAAGTTTAAAGCTTGGTCGGCTTTTATAGCATTCTTGTTAACTTGAAACTTTGTAACTTAGAACTTATCTAATATGCAATTTTTTTACAAAGCAAAAACCGAGCAGGGCAAAATTGTAAAAGGCACACTTGAGGCCCAAACAAGAAGCGGTGCAGTTTCTCTTTTGAAAGATGAGGGTCTTTTTGTCACTCTTGTTAAGGAACAAAAAGGGGGCCTCTTGTCTTTTTCCTTTGGCACTTCCAAACAATCAATTCCCTTGAAGGAAAAAATTCTTTTTACCAAACACTTTGGATTGATGGTACGGTCCGGTCTTTCAGTTGTCGAAACTCTGACAGCCCTGGCTGAGGAAACCCCAAATAAGGCTATGTCTGCAGTTATAAAATCACTTTTAGAGGATATTTCGGGCGGAAAGTCCATCTCCGAAGCCTTCGAAAAGCGATCCAATATATTCGGAGAAATATACATCAACATGCTCAAATCCGGGGAACAATCGGGCAAGCTTGACGTGATCCTGGAACGCCTGGCCATTCAGCTCGAGAAGGAATATGGACTTGCACGGAAAATCAAAGGTGCGCTCTCTTATCCATTGTTTGTTCTCGTCACGATGGTTGCCGTTACAGCCATCATCATTGTCTTTGTAATTCCTCAGCTTAAGATTGTCTTTGACGATGCAGGAGTGAAACTTCCCCTGCTGACACGAATCATGCTTGGAACAAGCGATTTATTGAGACAATACGGCCGGTATTTACTAGTTGTGCTTGTGATCAGCGTAATTATTATCATGCGCTGGAAACAAAGCAAAAGTGGGCACCGTGTGATCGACCATCTGATCATCTATATTCCTGTTATCGGAACATTGGTGAAAAAGTCATATCTGGCACGCTTTACTCGAACCTTTTCATCGTTGCTTGCATCAGGGCTTCCTATGCTTTCAGTCTTTAAATTTTCAGCAAAGGTTATCGGTAATGTATACTATGAAGAAGAGTGTAATCAGATTGCCAAACATGTAGAAACAGGGGAAAAAATCTCTGTACTTTTCAAAAGAAGCAAATATTTTCCCAAGATGATAGGGCAGATGGCCGCCGTTGGAGAAAAATCGGGGCAGATGGATGCAGTTTTTGGAAGTATGGCGGATTTCTACGACAAAGAAGTTGATGACATTACAGGAAACCTCTCAACCCTTCTAGAACCGATAATGATGGTCATAATGGCAATTGGTGTGGGATTAGTAATTGTCTCCGTCCTACAGCCAATCTATGGGTTAGTGGATACAATATAATTACTTATAGCTGATAGCAAATAACTTCTAAAGAAAATGCCATTAGCCATTAGCCATTAGCCATTAGCAAGCAAATCCATGATATTTTTCAACCACAATTCGATAATGGGCCTGGACATCGGCTATGAAACACTAAAGCTGGTCCAACTCTCAAGACGGGGCAACTCCGTCTCTCTTATTGGTGCAACTGAGATCCCACTTACTGAGCGAATTCTGGAACGAGAAACCTTTAAAAACAAAGCTGCAACGGCCAATCTTATCAAAGAAGCTATGAGAAAAGCCAAGCCGGCGCCCATTACTGCCGTTAAAATTGTCTCCGCTCTTCCCGAGACCTTTGTTTTCAGCAAGACCATCAAGCTGCCGAGAATGCAGGCTCGAGAATACGAAGAGGCCGTGAAAGCTGAGGTAAGTCAATTCTTGCCAATTCCTCTTGAAAATGCCTATCTTGACTACCAGATATTAATTGACCACCCAGCTGATTCTCAGGTTGATATCCTTGTGGTTGCGTCCCCAAAGAAACTTGTCGATGATTTTGTCGAAACAGCGGCGTTGGCCGGTCTTGAGCTTATCGCACTTGAAACCAAACCCCTTGCTGTTGGCAGAGCGCTACTTTCACCAGCAGTCAAAGACGGCACCCTCATCCTCCACGTCGGCACTGAGTTTTCAAGAATATCGATTTGGAACGAGAGCAAGATACGCCTTACATCTACTGTTTCGGTTGGAAAAAATCAACTCCTGGAAAATCTTGGCCTATACGTTGATCTCAAAACAGCAAAAAAGAAGCCGGAAATAAACGCCGATAACAAAGAGTTGATAGAAGAGCCAATCACTAAAATTATCGACGAGGTTGTTTCAGCTATAAAATACCATCAAACACGGGATTCCGAACCCAAACCGATTCGTCGAATTTTCCTCTGCGGCTCGGCAGCCAGAATAGTGGGATTAAATAAAATTATTGAAGATGAGGTTGGAGTCACCACCACGATCGCCGAGATTAAACTTCAAAACAATGCCAAGCTCGGGCCTGAATTTATTCCTGCCTGCGGTCTGGCTCTAAGAGATGAATATTGAGTGTCTGCCCACAGTTGCTCCAGCGTTACATGCGAGCAAAGAGCGGAAGTAAATCAGGCGAGAGGCTAAATACTAAATACCAGATACTAAATACTAACTACTAACCATGATAAACCTTCTACCTCCACAACTAAGATCGGAGAAACGAATCAACCAGATTATCAACCAAGGCATTTTTGCTGTTGTCTCTCTAGCAATACTTTTCGGGGTTTGGTTTTCGGCACTGATCATCTACAACCGATACCTGGTGAATGATTTACGAGCGGCTGAACAAAAGGCCTTGGAACAAAAAACCAAACAAACCCAATTCATTCAATTGAGGGACAAGATCGAGGAAGCCAACAAAAAGCTGGATAGTATTGATAAAGTAAGCAAGGAGCGTATCCACTGGACACAGGTTTTGAGCCTGATTGGAACATCTGTCTCAAAAAACATGCAAATTAAAAATCTGGCACTTAGCTCAGAGACAGGTATCATTTCCCTCTCCGGCGCAGCTACAAGCCGAACAGATATTGCGATAACAAAGGAGAAACTTGAATCCCTCCCGCTTTTTAAGAATGTTACCTTTCAAAGTTCCTCTTACAACAGCACGACAAATGATTATAACTTTTCCCTAACATTTGAACTGAGCCGCCCATGACAAGAAGAGTGATTAAAAAATTAATTTTGTTGCTATTAATTACCGGCATTACCACCGGAGCAGTCGTTTATTTTGCCTTAATGCCACTGCTTCAAAATATTGCCAACAACAAAGATAAATTAAATGGCGCACAAGAAGATTTAGGCCAACTTGCGCTGGAAACGTCTGTGTTGCAAAAGGCTTCGAAAAATCAGGAAAACTCAGATGAAACATTCAATAAGATAAGCTCTTTGTGGCCCAACGAAAAGAATATTAGCGCTTTCATGGTATCTCTGGAATCTCTCGCAAAGGAGGAGGGACTTACTATCAGTAATGTGGCAATTACTGAGCCGGTGGTCGTTCAAAGCAAGGGAAAAAAGAAGGAGCCATCACCTAGCAAGGTCTTATTCACTTTTGAGGCTGAAGGTAGTTATGGCAAGGTAATCAACCTTACTAAAAAGCTTGAAAATTTTAGCCGGCTAACCTCTGTTCATGACCTGAAGATTATTGCCAAAGAGGCTGATCTTGTCAGTATTAAGGTCAGCGGGGGCATCTATTACGGAAGGTAACCAATGTCTTACACAAATCGTTCTTTAAGAGTTTTGACAGTTGCGGCAACATCGATCATTGTCCTGGCAAGCGCCATGATGGTTTTATCGTTTTTTTCAATAATCAAAACAAAACCAGCTCAAAGCTCTGCTAGCCGACCAAAATATGAACTTAAGTCAGAGATATTTGAGAGAATTGTTACTCCTGCCGACAACGAAAAGAGCCTACCTCTCGACGACGGAAACTTCGGGAGAGAAAACCCTTTTGAGAAGGTTGGACAATAATTGCCAAATCCAAAAACCAAGACCTCAAAACCAAAACTATTTGCAAAACTTAAATCAAAAAATCAAATAATAAGATAATTTTCGGTATCTAAAATAATCTTAATGATTATTAGCCATTATGATTTTATTAACATTTAATATTAGAGCTTTTCGCCTGTCTTTGCTTTGGGGTCTAGGCTTTCGGTTTTAAACCTAGTGTATTGCCGCTTCAATCGACTTAACAACATCGGCGGGCATAATCTCACTCTTGATCAGATAGGAATCTTTTGCCTTCATCATCGCTTTGACTTTACTGATCTCTTGGACAAGAGCTGTCAACAAAATGATCGGAATATTGGCAGTCTCTTCGTCATCACGAAGCTTTCTCATGACATCGATGCCATTAACTTTCGGCATCATGATGTCCAGCAAAATGACATCGGGCTTTTCTTTAGGTGCCTTCTCTAGTGCCTCTTCACCATCATAAGCAGAAACGATTGTGTACCCTTCGGCTTTAAGACGCTCGGCATACATTTGATGCAATGTCATATCATCGTCTACGAGTAATACTTTAGCAGATGTTCCCATGTGCCTCCCTAACTATGGCTTGTAAATAACATAATCAAATAGATCATAGAGTGTCCCTGATTGGCGGTCAAGCTTTACCTCAATCGTTCTTACTGCCTGACCGTAATATCCGGTAGAATTGACAGTAAGCTCTGAGCCGTTAATTTTGGGTATGACATACCCAGCTGGCAGACTCAGGGCTACCGTGACGCCTCCACCAATGGGCTTCAGGGTTAAAATAGCATTGTGTAAAGCTGGAGCACTGGCCCCTCGAATTTGAGCCATTAACGAAACCACTTTATAATCAGCACCAAACCGATAATCGAATTTGGAATCAGGATCAGCAGATCCTAAAACAGAACTATTAACAGTGCAGGTTGCGGCTCCATTATAAAAAATTTTCTTGAATTCCTTCAGCGGTCCTGCAGGAGCTCCAATATTCCCAGTCAGCCTAGCCTCCACCATGGCGCAATTTGCAGGGAATGGTATCGCGCTACTACCAGGCACATGCGTTAAGGTCAAAGTTACATCCTCGCCATTGCCAGTACCGCCTGAAAACGAACCGAGATCAAATTTCTCCACCTCATCACGAATAATTTTATGATCTGTCAATGCAGTAACCTTCGAGCCCATCTTCATTTCGTAAATTTGGTCACTCAAAGGACCGGTCGGGTATAAAGCACTCCGAGAGATTCCGGCGAGCGTTGTAGGATTATTACCAACCTCTTGGCCACCAGCTGGTGGGGTTGTGATATTGTTTCGAAAAATCTTTTTTGTCTGATCAGTGATCGCCTTGCCGTCATACGCAACCTCAGCATTTTTATCATAGCGGTAGCGCAGCAGCGCTTCTTCCACACCAGATTCGGCAGCGTAATATGCCCCGATTCCATTCTCGGGGATAGCAGCGGTTGCCAATTCAGCGAATAGGGCGCGGCCAAAACCAAAAGCAATTCCACCGATGGCGGAAACCAAGAGTACGGCAATTATGATAGCTGATCCCCTCTTCTTCATATGCTCCC
>DAOOSE010000032.1:0-9477 GCA_035389625.1 bacterium | reverse complement strand
CCACCGGCGATCGCTTAGCCTGTTGTTGGGATTGCGTTAAGCGAAAACTATCAATGGTGGAGTCGGGTGATCGGTGTGCCTTGGCTCGTGCGTTGTTTTACAGCCTCCACCATTCTAGATGAAAAATCTTGATAGGTTTTAACTACTGGCATCACTCCCGGGGCCACGATGTCACAACAAGTGCCACAGGTTGCAGCCAGCTTTTGTACATCCTCAAATACGATACGATTAAAGTTATCCTTGGCATAATTAGCATTTAAATAAGTGATTAAGGACAATACTTCATTGGCAATTCCACGTTCGATGATGCGGAAGTAACCATGGACGGTGTCGATTAACCCCTCATCAGGCAATTTACTTCCTTTACCAATTCCGATATAAGCATCAGAATGATCAATGAAATCTGTTTTCTTAAAGATATTACAGCCATCTATTATCTTGCGATGCAGTGGTTTAGAATCGACAAGCCGATTTGGTAGATCCCTATAGAGCCGATGTGCGGTACATACAAAGATGACCTCTGCATTTTCAAGCGAGCGGCCAAGATCACTGGTAAAAAAACCTTGCAGATTAAATTTCTTCAGGTTTTGGTCTGATTCTTTTACATAGGGATCATGGATTGTTATCTGACATGATTTTCCGGCCAGCAGCCGTGCAAGCACCAGGGTTGGAGAATTCCGTGTGTCCTCCGAGTCAAAGCGATAGGCCGCACCGAGCAAGGCCACTTTCTTTCCAGTAATTTCGCCGAAGGTGGTTTCCGCAAGCCGGATGGTTTCTGCGGGCGATTCGTCGTTGATAGTCCTTGCCAAGAGAATCAGACTGCGGCTGGTGTCGGCATGGCTCTGGAGCATGCGCCACCAGAGCAGTATGCCGTCTTTGGGCAGACAGTGACCCCCTACGCCAACTGTTGGGATGAGCAGCCCGCCCCGGGGAACGCTGCCTGGATCATTCGATGCATCATCCTTTTGGCCTAGACGTTCGTTAACGCGGTCTCGTAAATAATAAAAATCAATGTTATATTGATCGCAGTAGCGTACAACTTCGCTGGAAAATGCGATCCTAACATCCCGATAGGCATTCTCAAGGGTTTTTACGACCTCAGCAGTGAGACTATTAGTCAGAAAGAGTTTTCCTTCCGTGACAATGTGTGAATAAAGGCGCTGGATCAAGTGGGGTGTAAGAGGATGGATGCCGGCGACAATTTTATCAGATGTTGTTACTCTTTCCACCAATCTTCCTGGCATTACCCGGTTAGGGCTATTGCCCAGGAGTAGATTATGACCATCCACAAGGCCGTTCTTGGCAAAGTAGTCTCTGATGACTGTGTTCATTGATGACGGTGCTAAAGTCGATTCAAAAATGATCAATGGCATTTTTGTGGAGGGCTTGTTATGGAGAGCCTTGACAAGGCTATTGAGGGATTCAAATAATGGCCCATAATCGGGCTCATTGCCATTTTTATCGGTTTGGACACAGACGAGTATTACGTCAGCGTCAGATAGTTCATTATAGTCATGCGAAGCATAGAGCGATGCGGTTGTAATGGATTGGGCGATAATTTCATCCAATAATGGTTCAATGCCGCCGATTGGGGATCGTCCGGAATTGATTGCCCCGACTTTCCAGCCTGAAGTTATCGACTCACGCTGGATAACCACCACACGAGCCGGCCTATCTGTACCAATTTTAATTTTTGCCTGAGCGAGGAGAGCAGCCATGGGCGTGCCCACAATGCCCGGGCCGATGACCCCTATTTTCGAGACCTGCCAATTCCGATAAAAACTACTGTTGAGCACCTGGGATGTCAACCTTTTGTATTTGATTTGCATGCCATTGTTTATCGATGAATTCTCTGAACCAGAGTTCAATGCAGAGGATCCCCCATAACTGACGCCCGAATTCACGCTCTGAATTTACCAGTTGCTTTATCTGCCACTGATTGAAAATGCCTCTCTGCCGGCTGCTATCGGAAAGAAGAATATCATAGAAAAAATCTTTGGCTTGGTTTTTGGCCCAAATATGCAGCGGAACTGGAAAACCCATCTTATCTTTCCGTTCCAGGATCGATGTGGGCAGGAGCTCACCGACAGCTTTCTTTAAAATATACTTTGTTTCAGCACCCTTGAATTTCATGGCTGGTGGCATGCTGGCAATGAGGTCCACAATCCGCCGATCCAGTAAAGGAACCCGGGACTCTAACGAAACAGCCATACTGACACGATCTTCAACTTGCAGAAGCGCAGGCAGGCTGGCAAGCATGTCGAAATGCGTCATTTTGTTATAGTAGGATTTGGTATCAGGATGGTTAAATAGGTGCTGAAAACGCTCGAACAACTGTTTTTTGTCATAATTTATCAGGAATTCTTTGGAGAAGAACTCTTGCGCTCTTCCGTTGCGATCGATCAGGCGGAAATAGCGTTTGTCCATCGCCTCGAAAGCTTCTTGCCGCCAAAACTCCTGAGTCAGCGGAATATATTGTTTTAAGGAGGGTAAATTGGGCAAAATGGATTGCAGCGAAACAATGTGCTCGCCTTCTTCGTTGGTCTCAAATATCGCCCCTTTGAGAGCCTGCTCCAGATACGCAACAATATAGCGGGCATAGCCGCCAAATATTTCATCACCCCCTTGACCGCCCAACACAACCTTGACCTTCTGAGCGGCCAATCGTGATACAATATATTGTGGAAATACCCCAGGGCCAGCGACGGGTTCATCAAGATGATATATTAATTTGGGCATCAGCTCAATAAAATCCTTACATGTGGCGATAACGGTATGCATCCTGGCACCGCAAGCGGTTGCTACTTCACGGGCATATTTGATTTCATTAAACTTGGTGCCTTCAGCGAAAGCCCCCGTAAAGGTTTCCAGGCCCAAGGGCGTCATCTTTGCCGCCATACAGGTTACGATGCTGGAATCCATTCCGCCGCTTAGATAGGTGCCCATGGGGACATCGCTTCTCATTTGAATTCGTACTGTATCCTCCAGCAGTTGTTTTAGTTTTGTAATGAAGTACGATTCAGTATGAGAAGTATCAACCGTGAATTGAGGTGCCCAATATTTTATTGTCCGAGTTTTCATGGTTTGGAGATCTATGATCTGGCAGTGCCCCGGCAGCACTTTTTTGATACCTTTAAAAAGGGTTAAATCATCGAGGATAAACTGAAAGGTCAGGTACTCAGCCATAACATCATAGTTTGGTTCAGGTACTACGGCGGGGTGCAGGAGCAGTGCTTTAATTTCGGAGGCATATAACAAAACATCATCGCCCAAAAAATAATAGAGTGGTTTGATGCCAAAATGATCTCGTGCGGAGATGATTCGGTTTCTGGCTTTATCAAAAAGGATAAAAGCAAACATGCCATTCAGTTTTTCAATAAAATCTATATCATATTGCTTGTACATCTTGAGGATTACTTCTGTGTCTGACTTTGTGCTGAACTGGTGGCCCTTTTTTATAAGTTCCTCGCGCAATTCAAGGTAATTGTAAACTTCCCCATTAAAAACGATGACATTACTATCGCGGAGCATTGGCTGGTGCCCGGTTTGTAGATCGATGATGGAAAGTCGTTTGTGGTAAAATCCAACCGAGCCATCAATATGGTAACCCTCGTCATCGGGTCCACGATAGGCCATAACATCCGCCATCGCTTTGAGGAGCTGGGGATCGACAGGCTGATGTTTTTTGTTTATTATCCCGACTAGTCCACACATAATAAAGTACGCATTTTATAAAGTGTACTATTCTCCATCCGCGGCTAAAATAACCCGGACAGTTCTTAACAGGATTTTCAGGTCCTGTTTTAAAGACCAGGTTTCAGCATATCTGATGTCCAATCGAACCATTTCATCAAAGGAAGTTCGGTTTCTGCCGGAGACCTGCCAAAGGCCAGTAATTCCTGGTTTTACATCCAGAATTCGACGATAGTGCCATTTTTTATATTCATCAACTTCGTAGGGGATGGGAGGTCGTGGTCCCACCAGACTCATTTCTCCCTTTAAGACATTGAAGAATTGCGGTAATTCATCCAGGCTGGTTTTTCGCAAGAATCTGCCAAAGGGCGTGACCCGGGGATCATGTTTCATTTTAAAGAAGGGGTGCTGCTGAGTCCCCATATTAATCTGATCAACTTCTCCGCTTATTAATTTCCTCACATATTCATGATGGGTCGAATCTGCATTACCGGTGAACATCGTGCGAAATTTCATGAAAGTGAAATAATCCCCTTTATAGCCAACTCTTCTCTGCTTGAACAAGACTGGCCCAGGGGAGGTCAATTTTATACTGACTGCAATTATAAGCATGAAGGGCGAAGAGAGAGCGATCAAGATACTGGCACCGGCCAGGTCCAGTATTCTTTTAATAATTCTACTAAATGCGAGAATATGTTTTGAAACAAGATTGTGATCCCAAAAGAAAACATCTTCAATCCGTATGGAACAGACGGTACCATTAAAAGTGCTTATGCACAGGTTTAAATTCTTCAAGTAATCACATCTAAAGGTCATATCCTTCGAAGTGCGCGCATCGGATGAGCGCCGAGCCTTGACGGAAGCCGGATTGATAAAAGCTGTCACTCCCGTCCCATGCTTTTTTATTTTATTTTCAGGATACGATAGAATTTTTATGTGAAAATCATTAGGTGATAACTGGCAGCGGGATGAATAGTATCCCATGATATTGCTGACAATTCGTTTGCAAGCACAATGGGCTCCTAAATAGTTAGCATCAACTAGTAATATCAATATGGTAGAATCCTTATAGATCGAAACCGCATCTGTGGCTCTTATGGTCCTGCAAACAAATCGTGTGACCTCTTCAATCGTGAGCTGTTTTTTCTGGGAAATTTTATTGACAATGCGTTGGGTGTTCAGTAAGATGATGGAGGATGTGCAATTCGCTCGCTCTGATCTGCGTTTTTCAATAGCCATCCTGTGTTTGAACTGATCAAGAGTATTGAAATTGAGATATTTGCAGGATAGTTCTGATACGTTGAAATTCCATCTAAAAAATGGAAATCTGAGTATATCAAGTCGCCTTTTCACAGCGCCAATCCTCCGCAAGAGATTCTATTGGTGATAATGCCACTGCATAATCATGAGTAAGGAAGCTCAAATTTAGTTTCGATTGAGTATTCGAGAATTAGACAAAGCTACGCTTACTCAGTTACAGTGCTGAGGCGTTTGTGACCTTTAGAATCGTAAGAGGGGTGTTTTCTAGAGATTGCCTGCCTGGTGATGCCCCAGAGAGAACTTGTCCCCTTGTTGAATTCGCCGAACCCCTTTGGGGAGGGAATAAGCGACTGATATTATTAATCTAATGTTTTGAGAAAATATATTAAAACCAACCCCAATCGTAAAAGTATTGATCATGTCAAACCTGATACGCTGCTTGACTGGAAGCACGATTCCGGCAAAATCAAATTCCAGTTCTTTTTCTGCAGCTCCTTTGGCTGACGAATGGTTACCATGACGTTATAATCCGAACTGCAGACAGCTGTTGTCTTTTAATGTTGATTATGGCCATCAAGGTGTGTTAGTATTATGATTTTGGGTTTGAGTAGTAATAGTAGTCCTTATAATAACCATAATTACTCTTCAGATCTATATCGTTAAGCAATGTTCCTACAATATTAACTTGGCTATCTTCTAATATTTTCTTCGCTTTGATAGCAACTTCACGATTGGTCTTTCCTGATCTCAGGACCAACAAAACGCCATCAACATCCTGGCCTAAAATAAGAGAGTCAGTAACTGATATGATTGGGGGCGCGTCAAGAATTACGAATTCATAGGAATCATTCAATTCATTAATCAACTCTTCCATCCGCTTTGATCTCAGGATTTCGGAAGGATTAGGAGGAAGAGTTCCGCACGTCATTACTGCGAGGTTATTATTGAAAATGTCATTATCAATAATCTGAGTATAAGAGTCGAAACCAGTACTTTTACTGATAAGAAAATTGGTTAATCCGGGTTCCTGACTCAGCTTTAAAGCTCTATGGATCTTAGGCCGGTGGAGATCGCAATCTATTACAATTGTTTTTGTCCCCTCTCGTGCATAAAATTGCGCAATATTGAGCGCGGTTAGGGTTTTTCCTGCGCTGGGCTCTGAGCTGGTGACTAGCAATGTTCTTAATTTCCTATCCGGATTGAGAAAGGAAAAGTTGAGTTGCAGTAATCGATAAGCTTCAAATATGTGAGATTTCGACAAAATTTGTGATAGCATTAAGGAATGATATGGGTCGTGTGCATCCTCTTTGTTGGTTAATTTGTGCAAAACTCCATTGTTAGAGATTGTGGGAATAGATGCAATGACTGGCAAGCCCAAGTATTTCTCGACATCCTGGTCAGTTTTTATTGAATTGTCGAGAGAGTATAAGAGAAAAGCCAGACCGATGCCGCAGGACAGCCCAATTGCCAGGGCCATCATAAGAGTTTTCAATTTATTGGGTTTGATAGGAAAAGCAGGAACTTCAGCATAATCGATAACGCGTACATCGCCAACTTTTCCCGCCTCTGTTATCCGAGCCTCCTCACGTTTCTCTAAAAGTAATGCGTATATTTTATCGTTAACCTCCTTGGCACGTATGAGGCGCGCCAGGGCAAGCTCTTGTTTCGGGAGCACAAGAAGCTCCTGATTATATCCATTCATCGTGTTTTTCAGGCTTTGTTCCCGGGCTTTGTAGGTCTCTAATTCAACTTCCAGAGTGATTGATTCTTGCAAGAGATTTCGAATTTGTGAAAGGGGATCAGCCAGAGTTTCCCGTGCAGAACTTTTTATAAGCTCATTCACCAAGTCATGTTTGGCAAGATTGATTTGACCTCTGAGAGAAGCCAATGCTTCCTCCTCCCCTCCAGCCGATTTCATTTGCAGATCGGAATATTGCCTCTCTAAATGATGCAACTTTTCTTTCAGCTGCTGCAAGATATCACTGCTGGTGATATTAAGAGTAGGCATTAATTCTTGTTTTTTCTTTTCTATAAAACGTCTGCGTTGTTCCAGAGCCTCTCTTTCCGTTTTGGTTTGGTTATAGGCGACCTCAACATCGGTAAGATTGGCAAGCATTTCTTTTGACTCGTCACTGAGCGTTATCAGATCGTTGTTTTCTTTGTATGTTAAAAGATCTTCCTCCGCGGTTCTCAACTTGTCCTGGAAAGTCAATAGCTGTCCTTCAACAAAATTACGAATATTGGAGATTTCTTTTTTCTTTTTCTGCAAGTTCCATTCGATAATAAGATCGACATAGGTATTGGCAATGGTTTTTACAGCAATTGGATCATTGGCCTGGACCCTGATTTTGATTATGTCCGCTCCACGTACATTCTCCACGCCAAGATTACTGTTAATGATACCCGAGATATATTTCATTCTGGAGAAATTTTCACCTGGATTTGAAGAGATGATAAATGTATTGAGTATTGCTTCAGGCAATCTTTTTACAACCTCATCTGCGAGAGCCCTGCTTTTAATTTGTTCCACCATATTCAGAATCGCGCTTTTGCTATACAAGGGCTGCCCGAGTTCCAGCAGAAAAGCAGTGTCATTCGCTTCTTCATAAATAATAGTCGCTTCTGTCTCATAAACAGGTGTTGCTTTCCATATCCAAAGAATGGCGGGAATCAGGGTAACGAGCACACAGAGCGCGATCAGCCACTTCCGATTTACAATGAGCTTGAAGTAATCAACCAGGGTCGAGCTTTGGCTGCTGTTCTGATAGTCATATTGTTCAAAATGATTTTTGGTATTATTCATATTCCTCCTGCCCGGCAAAGGAGACTGGTGGGAGTGTGCTGACTGATGATGTCTGGCAACTCGCCATGCAGAAAAGAGATTTTTATCTGCCGTTGTCGGATTGGATTGGTTTGCAGATTTGATCAATTGTTCGTAGCTGTTTTTCTTCAAGAGTTTTCTGCTATCCATGGCAACAACGAATGCTCCATCGTATGTAATAGCGCTCAGCCATGTACCGGCACAAGCGCGTCATGGCCCACTCCCATACCAACTATTCCGATTTAAATTATACTTTGACTGCCTATTGTAGAAAAATAATCTACCTAACCGTCAAAGGTAATGCAGGCAGGAATAAACCATGGGGGATCACTCATCCCCGAACCCAGTAAGATTATTTTAGTCGATTGAAAAATAGTAGGAAAGAATTGCCACAACACATCCCCATGTGATTGAATATACCAATTCCATCCAGAAAAGTCAAGCGCTGCGCCATATTTTTATTTTATTTAAAATAAAGAGCGAAATCAGCAATATGTTTCTGTTCGTATTGAGCAGGCTCCTCTATTCCATTGAATTCTTCGATGCAGGAGAAGAACAGAGCTGCAGGCTGTCGTTGGTCTCAGAAAATTTATTGCCCTGATAGCATAAACAAGTTGTTTGGACATGCTCATCCAATGACGAAATAATGCTGAGTTGAAGGTTGAATGCGGACGCAATAAATATTAAAAAAGCAGGATACTGGGCGAAAGGGGAAGAGGAATCGCCCTTAATGAGTAAGAGAATCATACGAGTCCGGTTTTCCTTTATAACAAGCGGTCAAGTCTTGGCTGGCTTTTGCACAGCGCAATAGAACAGTCGATTTCACGGTACTTATTTGCGATGATGATCCTCAGGGGCTTATTAGTCTTTAGTCACATAAACCAGATAATACAAAGTAAATAAAGTCGATACATCTCTGACGACATTAAAAAACTTCCCCCAGCTTACCTTTTTCTCCGGAATATATACCACATCTCCGGGTACGACAACGGGAATCGAGCTAACACTCTTTGATGCCAATAGTTCCTTTATATTGAGGGAGATCTCGCGGGAATCCCCTCCAGTCAAGGACACTATTTTTATGTTTTTCAGATTGGCATCTTCACTTGGACCTCCTGCCAGGAAAATGACATCAAGCAATGAAGTCTGGAAAAAGACTTCATAACTTCCTGGGCGCACAACGCCTCCCAGAACTTTTACATTAGTTGCCAACGGATTTCCAGGCACTACGATGGTATCATCATCTTGAAGCCAAGGCAGATCAGTGGGATCCCCGTTGAGATAAAACTTTTCCATGTTTATTGTTTGCTCGGTTTTTTCTTCATTGACCATCCTGATAAGTTTAATCTTGGATAGTTGCGCTCCAGGCAATAACCCTCCCGCGGCACCAATCGCACCCTGTAAGGTGGCAGTGTTGGCAATTTGGTGTAATCCGGGCATCGCTACCTGTCCCAGAACGTTGATCTTGATAGGGTAACTTTCGCTAAAGCGGATCAATATCAATGGCATGCTGCCCATGTAGGGACTTAATTGATTCGACAGCACCTCCTTGAATCGCTGTAACGTCACACCATCGATCGGTAATCCCTGCAGGCCAGGAAAGTCAACACTGCCATCCTGTTTGACCACAACTGTTTGACTGAGTTCTTTGGTCTGAGGGACAATGATTTCAATGGCGTCCCCAGGTTTGATCAAGCGGTCCT
>DAOOSE010000031.1:6285-9697 GCA_035389625.1 bacterium | reverse complement strand
GAGTATTTGAAAAGTTCTCCCAGGTGGATGTATTGAAGGATGAGGTCAAAGGCACAGGGCTCGGGATGCATATATCCAAGAAGTTTATCGAACTGCACAAAGGAAAGATCTGGTTCACCTCTCCTGGAGAGGGCAAGGGAACCACTTTCTTCTTCAGTCTGCCAATCCTCACTAAAAAACCATACGACCCTTACGAGAACGAGGGACCGGTGCTTCACTAACACGAATTACGAAGTAGGAATTATGGAAAATAACCTGTCACAAAAGATTCAGCGAACAACAACAAAAGCATTGATCATCGAGAATGGAAAAGCTTTCATGCTCAAAGACGAGCGAGGAAATTGGGAATTGCCGGGCGGCAGGATTGACTGGGGAGAAACACCGGAAGAAACAATCAAACGAGAATTGGCTGAGGAGCTACAGGTCTCAACTGTGGAAGTCGGGAAGATTATAGATGTTTTTTCCTTTTGCAATGAGGCTACTGGATTTCATTTCATTGCCCTTGTCTATCAGTGCAAGGCTGATCTTTCCAGGCTGACACTGAGTGATGAACATCAGAAGTATGGCTGGTTCTCATTAGCCGAATCGGAAAAATTACCAATGAGAGAGGGATACAGAAAAGTACTTCGAGATACGCTTTTAAAGAACGGATAACGAATCTATCGAATTACAAATTTACTAATATGCGATGAAGGAACTAATTTTTGCTGAGTTGGGGTATAAGATAAACGGCATCGCTTTTAAAGTTGATAATCTTTTAGGCTACGGACATAGCGAAAAGGTTTATTCCAGTGCCTTTGAAGAGCTTCTCAAGAAAGAATCACTGGAATATAAACGTGAACTTTACTGGCCCATAATGATTGATGGGAAAGTCATTGCCAAGCGTTACTTTGATTTTTTGGTTGATAATAAGATCATTATAGAAATCAAGACAGGCAATTATCAATTTAGAAATGCATGCCAACAATTATTTCAATATTTAAGAGCATCTAATTACAAATTAGGACTCATAGTTCGTTTTTCAAAAAATGGAGTTCAAATAAAAAGGGTTGTAAACCTTTTGTAATCCGTAATTTGTAATTCGTAATTAGAAAAATTGGTAATCCGTTATTCTCTATATTTTTTCACTAAATTTATCTATTTTGCCGCGATGGAAGGCTTTGCCTGTCCCGATCAGGAGCAGTGAGAGAAGGATCGCGGCTATGGAGCTTGCGATAATGTACGGCTGCAATGCCTTGGATGCTAGTCCGATAAGGTTCTCAGTGACAAGTACGACCTTTGCATCGGCTGCACCACCAAACCAAGACTGATCCAGTAACCCTGGCAATCGAACAACGAGAAACGCTATTACCCCGGTGAGCAATCCTGCGAACAACACCGATACACCAATTCCCACTAGTTTACGACTAGTCTCTTTTGCTATGACAACAAAAAGAACTGAAAGGAGAATTACAACAAAAATTGACAGTAATACGATGTAATTCAGAAACGACAGAAAGCGCATCACCTTATTTTCTTCAAGGTTAATAGTGGTTTTATTAGAAATTGAAGAGCCAGGCAATGAATCCTGTATCCCTTGGATAATTGGTGTGTAATCAATGGTAATCTCTTTATCGGTTGATTTTGATTTAACCACACTGAAAAACTGGTCGACCGCGCTCTCGCTTATGGTTCTGACAGCCTGTGGAGTAATTCCTTCGTTCAGTATCTCCAAAACCCCACCCTCTTCGACATTTGCGCCACTCGATATCACAACTGAGGTTCGAAGTGAATTTGCGACCACCCCATAAGTGTTACTATTTTGCAGTAGAACTTTTATTTTTTCTGGTTGAAAAAATGCAAAGTAAAAACTTGCTAGACAAAACACGGCTGTAACGGAGAGTGTGATCAGGATTCCAAGAATAAAGAGGGTTAGTTTACGCATGAGAATATTATACCAGATGAGTGGCTTTAAAAGTAATTCTTTTCAGCAACGGGTACGTTGGAAGTAAAGGTCATTCTTTGGTAAACCTTGCGTGTCGCCTCAACATCCCGCATGCAGTACAAACAAATATCATCCACTTTGCCGGCAAGATAGTAGTCGTAAACTTTTGATCCATCAATACCTTGCTCCTTGGGTGAGGCAAGACCAAGGGCAATGCTCAGGCGATGCAACCCTACGCCGGTACTCCCCCATTTTTCCCATTCCCGCATAGTATCGAAAATCGGTTCAGATCGGTAGCGAGCGAAGCTGAGCTCTCGAGACGGACGTACTCCTAATATCACAGAGCGCTTGTAAATAAAACGAAGGTCAAAATCCATAATGTTATGACCGATAAAAACACTTACATCTTTAGCGATGCCCCAAAATTGCTGTAATATACTCTTTTCATCCCCTCGAAGACACTCTGTCTCACCATCATCGATCGCGTAGGCCAGGCACAGGATTCTACCAAACTCCCCCTGAAAAGAAGTGTTTCGGTAAAAAGTTTCAAAGTCATTCTCCCCTTTTTTCGTCGCTCCGCCGTTTTTCAGGCGAGCTTCTTCCCAAAACTGCTTGATGGTATCTAACTTGGAACCATCGGCAGGAATTGTCTCTATATCCAAGTACATTCTTTTCATGTGAAACCCTCTTTAGCTTTCTTTTCTAATAGTTTATCAGAAAGGCTCAAATTATGCATAATCAGTCGGCCGGGATATTACCATTTTTTCAAAGAGTTTCGTATGAGTTGGAATATGCGTGAAAAATTCATCTCATTTAAGCATTATTTTTTGGCATTATTTCAATGAACTAAAAAGATAATTCTCGTACCGTTTGACGAGAGGTAAACAATTAATGTGTTAATTTTTAAGGAGGTGAGAAAGGATGGCAAATATGAAAAACCAGAACGAAGAAGATAAGGGCAGAATGAGTGTAAGTGAGGCAGGGAAAAAGGGCGGAAAGAAAACAGCCCAAACTCATGGACACGACTTTTATCAGGAAATCGGCAGAAAGGGTGGGGAAACCACCAGTCGCGAACATGGTCCGAACTTTTATTCAGAAATTGGTCACAAAGGGGGCCAGCGGGTTCGTGAATTAATCGAGGAAGGTCGCGAATCTGAGCAATAAATTAAGATAGGTACCTCTAAATATTAATCCCACAATGGGAGGTGAATATAATGGCAAACGCAAGAAGACAAACTATGCGAGATGATAAAGGTGCAATGTCAGTAGCTGAGGCTGGAAGAAAAGGCGGCACTCAGACAAGCAAAACTCACGGTCGTGAATTCTACCAAGAAATTGGTCAAAAAGGTGGACAGCGCGTACGTGAGCTAATCAACCGCGGAAAACAGGCAGAACGATAGAGTCCATTTGTTGATCAACTTAGCAGATCAGAAGGGAGGTGAATATCATGGCAAACCGCAAAATGAGAGACGAGGAAGAAGATAAAGG
>DAOOSE010000031.1:0-6185 GCA_035389625.1 bacterium | reverse complement strand
GGGAGGTGAATATCATGGCAAACCGCAAAATGAGAGACGAGGAAGAAGATAAAGGCAGAATGACTGTCGAGGAAGCCGGACGTAAGGGTGGAGAGAAAACAAGCGAAACACACGGACGAGAATTCTACCAGGAGATCGGCCACAAAGGCGGAGAAGTGGGAGGAGAAAAGGGCGGGAAAGCAACTCGAGACAAGTATGGTCCGGAGTTTTACTCCGAGATCGGACACAAGGGTGGAGAACGCGTTCGCGAGCTGATCGAAGAAGGCAAGGAATCAGAAAAACGCTAAGCATGGCAGAAGAACGGTTAACTTAATCGTATATTAATATATTACAAAAAACGCCGACTCAGGCGTTTTTTGTATAGAGAGAATCTTGCTTATAACTTACTTACTAAACTGTTTAGCAATAATTAATAATTTTCAGCCAGTAATTCGTAAAATGCCCGGGGATGAGCACAAGCAGGACAAGTTTCGGGAGCCCCTTTTCCATTGTGGACATAGCCACAGTTGCGACACCTCCATGAGACCACATCGTTACTTTGAAAAACCATTCCGTTCTCAATATTGGCTTTTAGTTTCAGATATCTTTTTTCATGCTGTTCCTCCACTTCTCCAATCTCTGTAAAGACGATCGCAGCCTCAGTGAAGCCCTCTTCCTTGGCTACTTTGGCGAATTCCGGATACATAGTTGTGTGCTCGTAGTTTTCACCGGCTGCCGCGGCTTCCAAATTGAGAACTGTATCTTTAACTATTGGGAAATCATACTCTGCCAAGGAAGAAACTGTGGTATCTTTCAGTAATTTCATCAGTCTCTTTGCGTGCTCCTTTTCGTTATTGGCCGTATCTTCAAATATCGCCGCTATCTGCTCATACCCTTCTTTCTTCGCCTTGCTTGCGAAAAAGGTGTATTTGTTTCTGGCCATACTCTCTCCAGCAATAGCTCTCACAATGTTTTTGGGGGTTTCCATTTTTTTCCTTAATAAATTGTTAATGATTTTCTAATATATTGTATTAAAATTATAATATTACCCGCCAAAAATTAATAGCCCCGAAAAGGAAGGATCATGCGATTAATCAGCCCAACTTTTGGAAACAACGAGAAAATGCCAAAGGAATACACCTGTGATGGTAACAACCTAAGTCCGCATTTGGAAATTGAAGATGTGCCAGAGGAAGCCGAGAGCCTGGTACTGATAGCGGATGATCCTGATGCACCCGGAGGCACCTGGGTCCACTGGCTGCTTTGGAATATACCACCTGCTCAGACAGTTATCGAAGAAGGAGGGTATCCAGAGGGAGCAATAGAGGGACTAAATAGTGCTGGTAGTATCGGGTATTCAAGCCCCTGTCCGCCCAGTGGCACACATCGCTATATTTTTACACTTTATGCAATAGATAAAATGCTTGAGTTACCTTCGGACTCAGACAAAGAGGCGCTTCTCTTGGAAATGGATGGACACATCCTTGCCAAGACAGAGCTGGTCGGTCTTTACGAGCGGAAAACGTAATTTTTTTGTTTTTTGTTGTCAGTGCGCCTCCACCGGGAGAAGGCACTCCCCTACCGAAATTGACAATTTGGGGTATTTTGTTATAATAAATAGGCTAAAAGCAAACCGTGACGACAGCCCCGACTTGTCGGGGAGGAAAGTCCGGGCACCATAGAGCAAAGATGCTCGCGAAAGTGAGCGGGCCGTGAGGTTCGAGAATAGCGCAACAGAAAATAAACCGCCGATCGCGCTATGCGCGAAGTTATCAATGATCAAATATCAATCGTCATTTAATAATCAATTTAACGAATTGAAAATTAATTGAAAATTGGAAAATGAAAATTGAAAATTTCACGCGTAGCGTGAGGTAAGGGTGAAATCGTGTGGTAAGAGCGCACGCGTTCGTATGGCAACATGCGTCTGTGGCAAGCCTCGTTTGGTGCAAGTGAAGTGGACTGTGCAAGCCTCCGCCAACCGGCGGATTCCTGCTCGGATGGTTATGCTAGTCTTCACGCTTAGATAGATTGTCGTCCTAGACAGAACCCGGCTTATGTTTTACTTTTAGCCTCGAAGCAAATGCTTCGACCGGACACCCAGAACGATGTATGACCCGATCTTGCCAAACGCAGGAACGGATCACCAGAGCTTCTGGGTGTTTTTGGTCTATGGGCGCGTTGATTTTAACACCCATTTCTAGTAGTATGAGCAAGTATTCCGAGATCGCCATATCATACGATATGGCCCTGTCGGATGACAGGGTCTAATAATATGTATTATACTTATATATTATTTTTAGCTTCCAGTGGCAAACTGTATACCGGTTCGGCCAATAACCTTAAACAGCGGTTTCAGCAACATAAACTTGGTAAGGTTAACTCAACTAGGGCTCAAAACCCTGTTCTTATTCACTATGAGGGATATGTCTATAAATCAGATGCCCAAAGAAGAGAGAGATTCCTGAAAACCACAGAAGGAAAGCGGTTGCTAAGGCAGCAAATCAGAGATATCCTTGAAAAGTTGCATTATCGCAGCATCGAACCTTAATCCGAGATCGTCTAATGGCAGGACAGCGGCCTTTGAAGCCGTGAATCATGGTTCGAATCCATGTCTCGGAACCATAAAAAAGTCTGACCATCGGTTGGACTTTTTTCATGGTTTAATGAATACATGGATTCGAGTGGGAAGGGGTCGGGAACCGGGAGTTTCCCGTGAAGGAAGGCACTGGAAACCGTGGGTTTCCAGAAGTGAGTGGAACGAACGCTCGAGATCCATGTCTCGGAACCAATTTGCATTTTTACTACATTGATCCATTGCATCAATCTGCTCCTTTGTAAAACACTTTTTTGCATAAGATTGCCCTGCTTCGGGTTGAACAACAGCCAGTTTCCTGCTATTTTCTATTCAATCCATTCGTGACTAGAATCTGAAACAGGGAGGGGGTGAACACGAATGAAGACACTGGTTGTCGCAAGGCACGGGAGTTATGGCGATAGCGGAACGCTTAGCGCGCTTGGCAAGTCTCAGATGGACGAGCTTGCCAGTTCCCTCAGAGCCATTCTTGCTGGACAGCAAGTCCGGTTTCTATCGTCAACTGCTCTTCGTGCCAAAGAGAGCACAGAGCGACTCATCGAGAAGTGCGGGGCGGAAATCCCTGCCACTTTTCACGAGCTACTCTGGTCAGAGAGCGGGCACCCGGAAAACTTGCCCGGTGCTCTGGATCTGATCAAGTCAGAATGCGACGGTGCGGACGTGGTCGTCCTCGTCACGCACCTGGAATACGCCGAGCAGTTTCCCAACTTCTTCTGCCGGAAGGAGCTAGGAATGCCGTACCGCTACACTGAGACCGAAAAAGGTCAGGCCTGGGTCGTGGACTGCGAACAAAGAACGCTCGTTCGGATCCCGTAACAGGCACTGACGCCTACCTGAGCCCTTCCGCCTCCTGTGGTTGGGCTCTTGGCCTTATAGATTACAATTGAGATTCCCTCTTTGTATTCATTTTAGGGAGAGGTTCAGTAAATCACATACGCCGAAACTTTAAGCATTTTCAGTTAGAAAAGCGATACTGGCTCATCAATTATTCCCGATACAAACTGTGTCCTGTGGTGGATGGACGGTCCGATGTTTTTCAGTGCATCATAATGCTTCTGGCAGCCATAACCAACATTAGTATCAAAGCCATATTTTGGAAAATCTTTGTGCAAATCCTTCATCAATGTGTCGCGGAAATCTTTGGCAACGATCGAGGCAGCAGCAATTGAGATAGATATAGACTCCCCCTTTTCTACGCAGCGATATTTATAGGGAAACCCGCGGAAACGTCTGCCGTCGATAAGGACAAAATCAGCATTCGGAATCTGTGACAATGCTCGCTCGAAGGCCATGACGTTGGCAGCCCCGATTCCAAATTTATTAATCTCAGCAACACTGATCACCCCTACCGCCCAAACCTTAGCCTCTTTTTTAACCAAATCAGCAAGCTCTCTATGTTTATTGTGAGGAATTTTTTTCGAGTCCTCAACCTCCGACAATCGGTGTATTACTTCATCATAATCTGAAAAAACAACCGCTGCCGCAACAATCGGACCCGCCAAAGCGCCACGACCAACTTCGTCAATGCCGGCAATTACGCTATACGTAGCCGAAAGATCTTGCTCTAAAGAAAAAGATGGTTGAGACATATTTGCTTATCGTTTAAAAACCAAGACCCCAAACTCCAAAGCCAAAAGAAGGATTTTAAATTGATTTAAATACCAAAATCGTTTTTATCTTTCAGTGTTTTGGCAGGTTTGGGTTTTATTTTTGCTTTGGAGTCTTGACTCTGGGTTTTGGAAAATAGCGAGCATCAGGATAAAGTCTTTGCGAGATACATTCCAGTATACGATTTTGAATTCTTAGCAATCTCCTCAGGAGTTCCGCAAGCGATAATTTCACCGCCCTTGCTTCCACCTTCGGGGCCAAGATCGATTAGGTGATCAGCAGATTTGATAACATCGAGATTGTGTTCAATTACCAATACAGTGTTGCCCTTGTCCACCAGTGCTGTGAGTACGCCGATCAGCTTCTTTACGTCCTCAAAGTGAAGGCCTGTCGTCGGCTCGTCCAGAATATAGAAAGTTTTGCCCGTGCCACGGTGTGCTAACTCAGTTGCAAGCTTGATACGCTGGGCTTCACCACCAGAGAGCGTGGTAGCTGGCTGACCCAAACGGATGTAACCCAACCCTACCTCAGAAAGTACCTTCAGCTTTTCATAGATTTGCGGGATCGGTTCGAACACAAGAATGGCCTCATCGACCGTCATATCCAAAATATCAGAGATACTCTTGCCTTTGTATTTCACCTCAAGTGCTTCTTCGTTGTATCGCCGCCCTTTACACTCTTCGCAGGTGACATAAACATCGGGTAGGAAGTGCATCTGAATTTTTATCACGCCCTCTCCCCTACACTTTTCACACCTACCACCTTTAACATTGAAAGAAAATCGTCCTGCTTTATAGCCACGTGTCTTGGCCTCCGGTGTCATGGCAAAAAGTTCACGAATTATCGTAAAGATTCCAGTGTAGGTGGCGGGATTCGATCGAGGAGTTTTTCCGATCGGCGACTGGTCGATATCGATGACTTTGTTAATATTGCTAACCCCTTTTATTTCTTTAAATTTGCCCGGCTCTATTCTGGCATGATGTAGCACTTTAGAGAGGTGACGAGCCAGAATATCGTTGACAAGGGTCGACTTGCCGGAGCCTGAGACGCCGGTAACACAGCTAAATGTATTGAGAGGAATCTTTACAGAAACGTCCTTTAGGTTGTTTTCATTCGCTCCCTGGATCTCTAAAAACTTTCCACTGCCTGGTCTTCGCACATTAGGTACCTCAATCGTCCTTTTGCCGGAAATGTAATCAGCCGTGACTGATCCGTTTGCCAAATGGGCACCGTCAGGCTTTCCTTCATAAACAACTTTTCCACCATGCTCTCCCGCACCCGGCCCGATGTCGATCACCCAGTCCGCACTCAAGATTGTATCGAGATCATGCTCAACCACGATCACGGTGTTACCCAAATCACGAAGATTTCGCAAGGTTTCAAGGAGCCGGTCATTGTCTCTTTGGTGCAATCCGATCGAGGGTTCATCGAGAATATACAAAACACCCATTAATCCCGAACCAATTTGTGTCGCCAGTCGAATTCTCTGTGCTTCTCCACCGGCTAAAGTTGCCGCAGAACGATCAAGGGTCAGATACGGCAAACCGACATTGAGCAAAAAATTGAGTCTTTGTCTCGCTTCTTTTATTATCAGCCGGGCAATAAGTCTTTGCTCCTCTGTAAGCAGTTTTTCCAGGTTTTCAAAAAAGTCTGTTGCTTCCTCTATGGTCAGGGCAGAAACTTCAGCAATATTTTTGCCGACAATTCTGACAGCGAGAGCTTCCTTCTTGAGTCGGGACCCGCCGCAAACGGGACATTTGCGCACGACCATATACTTTTCTATCTCTTTTTTTACATACTCTGAATCCGTCTCGTGATAACGTCGCTCCAGATTGGGAATTACACCTTCATACCCGGCCCCCGCATCAGGATCACCAAAAAGAACGATGTTTAGGGCATCATTTGAGAGTTTGGAAATAGGAGTATCCATATCAATTTTACGAAGAGTAGCTACCCGCTCGAGCAATTGATGATACCAACTGCTGTGGCCAACGTTGCGTGA
>DAOOSE010000030.1:0-10048 GCA_035389625.1 bacterium | reverse complement strand
CCACAAGCAGGACACTTGCCCGACCAAGTACTAAATTCATTTCCGCAACTTGTACACAGGAATACCGCCGCTTTATGTTTCATCACTCATCCTAATGTCTTCAATAGTTAAACATGCCTTCCGCTTTCCGTTCCATTCATCCGCGCCCAGAGAACAAACTAGATCAATTTTAACATCGTCCGACAAGAGTGAGGGGTCGAGATTAGAATTAAAAAAAATCATTTTTGTGCTACAATCCCCATCTCCAATCATTGCAGAAAGATGGTTTTTCTCCCTTCCGACAAATCGGGGCGAAGAAAGATTAACATTTCGAACCAAAAATTTTGGGCGGCTGTTACCGATACCATATGGCTCAAACTTCGATAGCTCGTCAGATAGTTCCACTGTTAGCTCTCGAAGTGATACTTCAGCATCAATTTTCAAAACCTTTCGAAGCGATTTCAGGGGAATTTGCTCATCAGAAATAATCTTCATGGCTTGAACAAATTTTGGGAAAAGTTTTTTTTCGACCGTTAACCCTGCCGCTCCGGCATGTCCCCCAAATTTCTTTATGCAAGAAACCGCCGATTCAAAGAGTGTTATAATATTTACACCCTCAACACTCCTGGCACTTCCGACAAGTTCTTCTCCATCCTCAGAAAAAACAATGACCGGCCTACTGAAGTGATCTACTAGTCGCGATGCAGTTGGACCAACAATTCCACGCTCCCATTTTCCGGCTACAACTATGAGCCTGTCTTCAGTCGGGCCCAGAGAAATTATTTGATTGATAATTTCTTTCTCGGCCTTATCCATCAAATGTTGCCTTGCCTCATTCCTCTCGTTAAGCTCATCTGAGAGCGTCTCCGACTCAATAGGGTCATCTGTTACCAACAACTCAAAGGATTTGGTCGCATGGTCGATTCGACCCGGGGCATTGATTCTCGGAGCAATCTGAAAACCAACACTGTATCCCGTGATTGGTGTTTTAATCCCGCTGCGCTTTATGAGACTGGCAAGCCCGATGTTTCTGGTTTTATTAAGCACGACAAGTCCGAATTTGGCAAAAACACGATTCTCTCCCACCAATTTAACCACATCAGAGATTGTCGATATTGCAACAAGATCCAGATTCCACTTTAAAAACTGTTCCGTAACTTTTTTAGGATAGAGCACACCAAGCCCTTGCATCAGTTTAAATGCAACTCCAGCACCGGAAAGCTCCTTGTTGGGATATTTATCACTTGCCTGCTTGGGGTTAATAACTATAGTGGCATTTGGCAACAGTTCCCCGGGAAGATGATGATCCGTAATAATTAAGTCGATCCTTTTTTCTTTGCAGTATTCCGCTTCAGCAAGGCTCCTTATCCCCAGGTCCACAGTAATGACAAGGCCGCACCCTTGTTTGATCAGGTAATCAATACCACTTTTTGACAAACCATAACCTTGATCCCTCGTCGGAATATAGACAATTGATTTGAGACCTAAAGCCTTGAACGTACGATGAAGAAGGGCTGATGCCGGCACACCGTCAGCATCGTAATCTCCAAAAATCCCTACTGTCTCGTTCTTGTAAATTGCTTGCTTAATCCTCTCAGTAGCTTCTTTTAAACCTATGAGAAGAAACGGGTCATGGGTCCCGCTAATAAAATCGGGGGACAAAAATGATTTTATTACTTCAGTGTCCGGCGCCAAACCTATTACACCGCGATTATACAAAAGCTGGTGTATGATATCGTCATACACCTTCTTTGACACTTTCCAAACCTTATCTTGCTGAAATTGTTTAAGCATGCGGTCCCAATTAGTAAACAGATCTTACTTGTAGTACGCCCATCCATCGATTCTAATATCTACGTATTCATGGATATCGGGGCGATAATTTGCCACAATTGTTTTGACACTCTCCAACTGTTTTTTACTGCTCCGCATTGTGTTCAATTTTACAAAAAATCCGGCGTCTGTATAAAGATTTATATCGAATGTAGTCTCCGGAACCTCGAAGTGGCTCGGCTTGATGTTCACAGCCTCAAAGAAGTGGTCGTTTAAGTTGATAACGAAAGCGACAAAACTTGGAGAAAGAATCCTTTCCCCGGGTCGGACCTGAAGGTTTTTCTTGTCCACAATATGGGGCAACTCCAAAAATTCTGAGGCTAAAATTTCTTTAGCCACCACTCCTTCGGACCCTATTAGATAAAATTTTTCACCTGATTGCCAAACAACTCTCCCCTCCCTTTCAGCAACGATTATCTTAAGGGCATCCGGAATTCCTTTATATATTTCCAGGCTACGGATTTGGGAAAATTTTTCCAGTAGTATCTTTTCTGCATCAGGGGAACTAAACCTGAAAATATTATTACCGCTTGGCTGGATGGTTGCAACAATCTCATCCCTTCCCACCAAAGAATTTCCTTCAACAATTATTTCATTAATCCTGAATGAAGCCGAGAAGAAAAAATAATATACAGCAGCAACCAGTAGGATCAGAACCATTGAAATTTTTATTCCCAGCCAGGGAAACTTAAAGTTTTTTTCCTTCTTCTGGATGGGCGCAGCAAAAACCAGTGGCGTCTTCGTTATCGTACGCTTTTCCTTCTGTTTTATAAATTTTCTATAGCCCTTCCCTACCATCTTCCGATATACTCCACCATTTCTTCAAGTATTATTTCTTTTTCTTCTTTTGCAAGCGCTTTGACTGCATCAGCAACTTCCCTCAACTCTTTTGCCATTGCGCCCTTCCGATTGACCAAACAATTATGGTTTTCCTTGGCAAAACAAACCGTATTACTTTTTATTCTTTTTGTTGGTAGAAGATCAATTATACTTCTAGCCATAACCACAGGTTCCAGCGAGATCGGCTTGAAATATTCTCCTGTGACAAAACCCTCACTGGGATAATTTAACGAATGCTGCTTGTTATAAAAATGTATCAAACGAAGAATCTCGTCTTTCCTGCGCATGGCTAGCTGCAGAGTAGCAGTGAGCAATACCGGCCGATTGTCTTTCTTCTCCCACTCTTTAAGAATACTGCTAAAACTCGAAAAATGCATCCATGATGGATCATGTTTAACTATAGCAACCCTACCGTCTTTTGGCATCAGTAGTGTGATCGAGCGAACCCTATCTCCAATCGCATCTTTGCAGTCTCCCGCATTATTATACAGAGAACCGCCCACTGTTCCTGGCACCCCGACCAAAAACTCTAACCCCCCAAGATCCCTACCGGCAGCTAGATTGATTAATTTGCTTAGCACTACTCCGGAATCTACAATCACAGTTGATGACTCGGGACTAAACATAATATTACTGCTCATGTTCTTAATCACCAGCCCAGGAAAGCCACCGTCAGAAGGAATAACATTGGTACCACCTCCAAGAACTATATATGGAAGACCAAGTGAATGGGCCAAGGAAACAGAGTGAGCTAAGTCCGAGAGGCTATCTGCCACATAAAAATAATCAGCTACTCCCCCAACCCGTATCTGTACATGGTTTTTTAAGGGCTCGTTTCTGACTAATTTTTCTCCAAGCTCGCTTATCAAGGCTGATTCCAGTGTGGTCATGTTTGTCTAGCTTCTCCTGCCAAGGCTTCCGCAATTTTATAAACCGGAGGAATTCCAATCGTTAAAATGACCGTATCCTTGTCGGCTATAGTTTTCAGATAATCAACAATCTCACCATCTTCCTGCACAACTCTCGCCTTTCGCCCTTCTTGCCCAGCGTAGCCTTGGCGAAGTTGGGTCGCCCTTTCGCCTTCATTGATCAGCTTTGCAATGTCCTCAGATCTTACATCCAGAATTTCATCCCGACCAGGCACGTAATAGATTGGTTTGAGTATTACTTCATCGGCACCCTGAAAGGAATCTCCAAACTCGGAAAGGAGTGGCTGTATTCTTTTGTATTGATGCGGCCAGAAAATTACAACCTTCTTTTTGTCGGGATATCGCTCAACTAATCCGCTAATGGTGGCTTTAATCTCTGAAGGGTGGTGACCATAGTCATCAATTATTACTGCTCCATTGAATGTTCCCTTTATCTCAAAGCGCCTTCTTGCGCCCTGAAAGGTGGAAAGCACTTTACGAACTGGCTCCAACCCCAGACCAAGGAATCTTGCCAAGGATAAAACTGCCAGGGAATTTTGAAGGTTGTGCTTGCCAGGCAATGCCGGAACAAAACCAAGAACATTATCCTGAGTCGTAATACCGTAAGGAATAATTTGGGCTCCTGTTTTAAGACCGGAAACTACGTTGACGGCAACAGCATCATCCGCACACACGATAATCGCGCCATTGTCGCAAACTTTGCTCAAATATTCACTAAAGGCGGCTTTGATCTCTGGTAAACCTCCCGGATATGTGTCAAGATGCTCCTCTTCGATATTGGTAATGATTGCAATGTATGGACCCAAATCAAGAAAACTTCTATCATATTCACATGCTTCAACAACGAACCACTCACTTTTACCCACTCTAATCACGTCATCATTAAGCTCTCGCAATCTCTCCCCAATGATCACGGTCGGGTCAAGGCCTGCCTCGATCAGTGTGAGTCCGATCATTGCCGTAATCGTCGTCTTACCATGCATTCCAGAAACAGCAATCAGTTTTTTGCCTTTTGTGATCTGGCCCAAAAGCTCGGAACGCTTGATCACCTGTATTCCCCGCTTTTGTGCTTCTTCCACCTCCACCCAGCCGGGCGATCCCGGACTCACAGCCGAAGTGCGGACAACAATGTCTATGTCGGAAGTTATATTCTCGTGTTTATGCCCCCCACTCTTAATATCGGAACCCGAAACCTGATGGCCCAAACCAGCCATATACTCTTTCAGTCCTCGCATGGAGATGCCCTGGTCACCGATAAAGTGATATTTCATTATCTTCCTTCCATAATCTCTTTTGATATTATACTCACAGCATTTCGAGGAAAAATATTTGACACGGCATCAGATATTTTTGTTCTTTTTGATTGATCAGACATAAGGTTTAGTATTGTCTTAGTCAATTCAGTTTTATTTAAATTATCATTTTTTATCATAACCGCAGCTCCCTCTTCGACTAAAACCTCAGCATTTTTCTGCTGGTGGTTATCTGATGCAAATTGGTAGGGAATTAAAATGGAGGGCTTTTTGTAGAGCGCGATTTCAGCAAGGGTTGTGGCACCTGCCCGAGATACCACCAGGTCCGCCAAGGAATATGCATTACCCATCATATTATTCCCGTTTTCCTTTTCCAAAAAATCCCGGACGAAGTAATTTTTTCTCAGTTCAGCCGGCAAATTATCTGCTGCCATTTTCGCTTCATCCAGATCGTGAGAGCCGACTTGGTGAATAATTGAATATTCCAGAAGGAGATTGCTGAGTGACTCAAACACAGCGGAGTTCAAGGAGTGTGCACCCTGACTACCGCCCGTGACAAAAATTACCGGTTTCTGAGAGTCAAACCCAAATAAATCATATTTTTTCACACTGACAATTTTATCATCGATCATCTGACCAACAAATTTTATCCTATCTTTGTGTTCGACTGGATAATTTTTTACCGGAAACCCGACGTAGATATTTTCAGCATTTGAAGCTGCATACTTATTGGCCTCACCCATCTCTATATCTGATTCATGGATTGAATACGGAATGTGTAGTCTCTTTGCCCAATATATTACCGGCAAAGAAATAAATCCCCCTTTTGAAAAAATCATTATTGGCGATAACTCCCGAAGCAACCTCCTGGCTTCTCTAAAACCGGAAATCATCTTGATCGCCTCTCGGAGATTGCGCCAATGCTCCCGACGATGGAGTTTTCCGCTCTTTAGTGGAACAAAATCCTCTACTCCATCAAATATTCTGTGATCAAGCTCGCTGTCAGAGCCAATGATTTTCACTGATATATCGGAATGTTCAGTCGTTAGTTTTTTGTAGAGTAAAAGAAGCGGAATACTGTGCCCCCCTGTTCCACCGCCAACTAGCAAGATTGTTTTTTTGTTTGATTGATTCATTGTTTGATTGATTCATTGCCCAGTAACAGTGTAGCATGAAGTTATGTTTTCTGGTGTTTTGCTACATTGTTTAGAATACCGACTGCCGCTAGCAAGATCAATAACGATGAACCACCATAACTCACAAACGGAAGAGGAATACCCGTCAGTGGTACCAATGAAAGCATGGCGGCAATATTGATCATTGCTTGGACAAAAATCCATGAAGTGATACCGATAGCCAGGTAACGGGAAAATAAATCAGGAGCATTTCGCGCAATCCTTATACCCCTCATTGCAATAAGGACAAATATTACTATTACAAACGAGGCGCGAATAAACCCGAGCTCCTCACAAATAATTGCAAATATTGAATCGGTATGAGCTTCAGGTAAGTACAAATATTTTTGCTTGCTTTGTCCAAAACCAAGCCCCCAGAGCCCACCCGAACCGATGGCGATCAGAGCGTTGCGAATATGATACCCAGAGGACAGGGAGTTGTTCTCAGGGTTTAAAAAGGTGAGAAATCTTTCCATTCTATACGGCTCAATTTTGATCGCAAGCCACAACAGAAATGCCGAGAGGCCAACTCCTGAGAACAGCTGTGAAAGATGTGCTCCTGCTGTAACAAAAATACTTGCTGCAATAACAACCAAAACAGAGAGTGTTCCCAAATCTTTTTGTAAGAGCATAACCATGGCAACCAGGCCGGTCACAACCAAGAAGGGAACAAACATTTGCTTTATTGCAGCACTTCCCTCCTCCTTGCTTCCAAACCAAGCCGAAAGATAGATCAAGAAGGTGAGCTTGGCGATTTCTGCCGGTTGAAATTTGGCAAAACCAAATCCAACCCAGCGACCTGCTGAGACAAGACCGAAGGGAGATAGAATTACAGGCAAAAAAAGAAGCACAAGCGTAAGTATAAGCATAATATGTGAGTACTTGAGCCAAAAACGGTAGTCGATCGCCTGGAAGACAGCCCAAACGAAAAAGCCCAAAACAACCCAAATGAGCTGCCTGGTCAGATAAAGTTTGTCAGTGGCACCATCAGTAAGATCAAGAGAGTAGTACTTTGAGACAGAATAGATCATGATTAAGCCAAAAAAGATCAGGCCAAAAACCAGAAGCGTAAACCAGTAGTCGGTGTGATGTCTGCGGATAGTATTCATCCAAAATACGGATAACTAGTAATGCTAACAAAGAATAAATGAATTTTCCTAAACGGTTGTGATTTTGTCGATCAAAGAGAATATCGTCATCCCCTGTCAGCTAATTTCCTAACCGCCTCCTGAAAAGCATTTCCCTTGGCTTCAAAATCTTTCCAAACTGAATAACTAGGGGAAGCGCACGATAAAAGGCAAACGGCTCCCTTTGGAGTATTTTGATATGCAAAGGTAACAGCGTCTTCCATGCTTTCTGTCTCCAGCAAATTAAGACCGGCCGTATCTGAAAATATTCGTTTTCCACTATCTGGAAACAAAACAATATTTTTGATGCCCAACCCCTTAACAACCTTCTCAAGTTCCCCAAAGTCGTACCCCCGATCCTGCCCACCCAGAAAAATTGTTTGAACGTTTGGAACCGATTTTAATGCTGCAATCGTAGACTCAGGTGTAGTAGAAATTGCATCGTCATAAAAAGTAATACCTTTGAATGTTCCGACTGGCTGGAGTCTGTGATCAAGTGGCTTAAATTTTGAAATTGCAGCAGCAATATCCGAATCTGAAATATTAAAAATTTTAGCGGTTGCAATAGCTGCCTTGATGTTTTCCCTGTTATGCTGACCTAAAAGTGGGATTTCATTATCGGCCAGAGGAATTGAATCGGCAAACGGAATAATATTTGCTCTTGCATTTTCCGCCCACTCACCAGAGCGGCCATTGTTCTGATTGTACACAAAGTAATCGTCACTATCCTGAAAATTGATTATGTTTCTTTTGGCTGCATAATAGGCCTCTTCACTACCGTGCCAATCCATGTGCTCGGGAAAAAGGTTGGTTACTACTGCTACATTAGGGGACATATCCAGATCATTGAGCATATAGCTTGATAGCTCCAAGACAAAAATACGATCTTTTGGAATGGGTTCCATCATGGCGGAAAGCATGGGAATACCAATATTACCAAGCAACACGACATCCTTCCCTGCTTGCTTCAAAATTTCATACACGAGCGATGTGGTCGTACTCTTGCCCTTGCTTCCAGAAACACCAATGATTTTGTTTCCACTCTCCTTAATTTTTGCAAAGGTAACGTTGGTTGCTGTTGTATAAGGGATGGTGACTAAATGCGGGGGCATGCCTGGTGTTTTGACGGCAAGGTCATATTTTTTTTGATCGAGAAGATAGTTTGGGTCAATACTTTGATCCAAAATACCAATTTTTAATTCCGGATATTCCTTCTGCAAATAAGCCTCTGTTACCTTGCCCTCCCTACCGTAGCCAAGCACTGCAATATTTTTTATCCCTACAAATCGAAATTTCGAGGGGACCGTAGGAGCAGTATATGCCTGAAAAACGATTTCCACCTTCTTCTTTGGGTCCTCAATTCTTGGCAAATAGGTCTCCATAACCTTGCTGCCGGCAAATTTTTCCCGAGCAAGATAAAGAGCCGCCTGAGCCTCGTCAAAGGTGCCGACACAATCAAATGGCTTAACCTTACCGTAACCCAAAAGATCGCCAAATGTCGGAAGTAATCCCTCGTCCTCAAATAAATTCTTGCCGAAGATGGTTATCAGTTCATCTTTGGGTAAAAAAGCGGAAAGTAACAAGAATATGAACGCACACTTGGGACACTTGCCACACCAAAGACTATCAGGGCGCTCTTTGTTCACAAGAAAACTTTGGTTACAGCTGGAAAAATATGAAAAATATTTATTGTAATGGCTAAATATCTCAACAATTCTAATCTCGTAGAACGGTCTTAAGAGTGAGTAATAAACTGTTCCAGGAGTAATAAATTGACGGGTATAATCCTGAATTAATCTCTCGGCTTCGGCCGACTTGCTCCATTGATGGTTTACTGTGATCCCCTTGTATTCCAGATTTCCAAAGTTACTACTATATTCATTAGCCACAACTATATAATCATAACCATAGAGAACAGCCGAAAGCAGGCCAAGAAAAGCAAAAACACTCGAAATTGGAACATGACCATTGTAGCTCTCTGGCTGAGGTTGAAAAATTTTGGGATCAAGAAAACGCTTAATTTTCAGAAGTTCAATTCCCATCTCCCTGGCCACATCGTCAATAATTGCCGCCCCTTTCTGTGTCTCTACTACAAAGCCGGTGACTGGGATTTTCTCACTTTTCAACAACTCAACAGCAACAATAGAGTCCTTGCCTCCACCTACCCCAACCAACGATTTGCCGCTCTTTGGCAAAGTGAACGATTTTTTTACGAGCTTCTCATCATAGGGAAACTGGGGGGAATCGGCCGGATCTAAATTGTTTTGATAATAGAACTCACCCATCCCTGTTTTGTAGATTTGGTTCCAAAAATCTGCTTGATCACGACTGAGAGGTTTTGATACCGTCACAATCTTGGGGCAGTAAAGCTTGTAGTAGCTGGTCCCCAAAATCAAGTGCACTGATTGCAAGAGATTATCAATAAGTTCCTCTGACTTACCCTCGAGATTTGGAACAGAGGGAAGGATAATCGTTTCTGTAAAAGAGAGCGAATCCCGATTCTCGAATTCAATCCTATAATCGAACACTATCCGCTTCTCTTCAGGCTGGAATTTATAACTGCAAAAGTTGAAAGCCTTTGATGCGAGAACCATAATCACCTCAAAGAATTAATGGCGCTTCCATTGTTGGTCATATTGTACCTAAGTTAACATCGTAATTCCAGAGGATAAAGCATCAATTTTTGTGCTTGATATAACTTGAAATTCTTAACGCAAAAACTACTCTTCTGCGCCCAGCATTTTCATTCCCGCACTGATCACACCTTGCTGCGAAGCAAAATTTTTGACTAGCTGTACTACTCCATTTTCCCGATCAAGCACCTCACCATTCTCATCTATAATTGATGATACTGCTTCTTCCTCAAGGATGTTGCCTTTAATCACTTTTATTAACTGACCCGCTACAAACTC
>DAOOSE010000029.1:0-10218 GCA_035389625.1 bacterium | reverse complement strand
TTTGAGCAATTCCTGAGGAATGACCTCTTCGATCTTTCTCTTCTCTTTTCTTCTCTCGTCTTCCATCGTTACACTCCGTTTTGAAATAAGTAATCTTTAACCCTTCGGTAACAATCAAACAGCTTGCGCGCCTCTGAATCGGCATAAAAGTCCTCGCAGGCTTTATGAACAGCCGGGATGTCATCAAACAAGACCCGCTTCAGCCTCCCCGAGCCCTCAATCCCCCGCATGGCGAACCCGCAATAAAGTAAATACGTAGCCAGATAGAGATTCCCTGCCTCAAAATGCTTGTTTTTCATGGTTTCAATGCCTCCTACTAGCTACATACGCAAGGTTTTGGGAAACTGACGAAAATATTTTCATTTTTTTGACCCTCTACTAGCTACATACGACGTTTTTGGTAAACCTGCCGGAAATATTTTCACTTTCTTCACTAATTTCACTCCCCTAAGCGTATATTCCGGATTTTTCCGGAAAGTGTCGGAACTTTCTACCCCCTCATAGGTGATTACGCAAAATTTCCAAAAGTGTCGACGCTTTTGGCCAACTTTTTTCACCTTCCATAGGTGAAGACGACATTTTTCTCAAAGTGTCGAGGGCCCCCTACCGTATGTATTACGTTTTTGGGTCCAAAATTTCGCACCCCTTATCAAATTTCTTTACAAGGCGTATATACAACCTTTTTTGCCAAAGTGTCCCACCCCTCACCTATTAACACGCAAAAAATCGAAAAGTGTAACACCCACAAGCCCTCCCACAGGTGATTACAGGAAAAATCCGAAAGTGTCGGGGCCCTCACCTATGTACACGCAATATTTTTCAAAATGTCGAACCCTAAAAAGAAAAAAGCCATCTCCGGCCAATTGACTGGAAATGGCTTTTCCCGCACAGGCGGAACAGTGATCAGCTGTCTCGTAAGTCTATTTTGATTTTATAACAGCGCGAATCTTTCTCAAGGGGGTCGTTACTACAAATTGGTAATAATTCGGAGAGGGCTAAATGCGGGGATTTTGAAGCTTAATCTTCATGCTCAAGCGGCTTGTCCGGGATCATATCGTAAACTATGGTCTGAATCTCATACTCAAACCATTCCTGAAACACCTTCCATGACCTGTCCTTTGGCCACATTTCAGGATCCGTATACCAGCCGCCAAGCTCGTGCTCAAATATTTCTACGTAATGCCTCTTCAGAAACTTTTCGTACTTCTCGTTTTCCTCATAAGCCGGGATCAGATACACATGTTTTGAATCAAACCCTTCGGTCTCAACCTCCTCCGGCTTCATCTCATGCTCGGGCCCGTCATATTCCTTGCTTGTGTAGACCAGCCAGTCAATGAACGGCTTCTTGAGCTTCACGATCAAAGCGGCGCGATTGATATCAGGAAATTCTTCTAACATAATATCCTCATTCTAAGCGTAAGAAAGCTGAAACTGTACCGTCAGCATTTAAATCCCAAAAACGTGACATGCGAGGTTTTAGCTTGCCATCGGGAGTTATGTCTGCGCCAAAGATTTCACCTTCAATTATTGCTAACCGTTTAAGATTATCTTGAGCCAATGAAAAAAAATCAATGCCGCTAACTTTTGGACTCATGTGATGGACGTCATTGCGATAACTACCATATATGCCTCTTGCGGAATCAGCACATGATTTTGATATTGTTTTATTTTGCTCCAACTCGTTAATCAGATCTTCTATTGATTTTGCTCCGCCGTCACCCTTATTTTTATTCAACCCGATTCGGCCTGCAATAAACACGATAATACCCTCATTAATGCTATGGCTCATCATTACTGCGGCAATAAAATGACCGTCGCGGTACAAATTAATACACTCTGCTGATGCCGCGGCGAAATGATGATTACCAATTATCCATTGATGTCCAATCTCTATGTATCTGTCGACTCGCTGATCGACTGAAGAATTAAAATCAGAGATTATCGCGTCTTTGACTTGTTGCATTTTTATTGCTTTCTGAATATCTGGATTTTGCATATTAATTACATAAATTTATATCACTAAATACCTGACACCCGCCTCTGCACACCGAGAAATGCAAACAGGTTTTGCATTTCTCGGAAGCCAGCTTATTCCGCATATTAAGGAATATCGCGCTATTCTGCCAAGCATTCACAATCGATGACCGCTTAAGATCAACACCCTTGACTTTACGCTCCATAAATGAACATGGATACAGCATTAAATCTTCAGAAATAAAAGCAGAAAAACATCCCGCTTCACAAGCTTCCACCGAAACAGGATTGTACTCAAGATGCGTAACGATACCTGGAACACAACAACTATCAAAGCCAATCTTTATCTTGGAATTGTTGACTAGTGAAAAGAAAAAGTCAACTTCGGGAGACATTTTTAGCATATCTGAACAGCTACCTTTACCAGCAGGTTTGAATAATAAGAATATCAAAGCATTGACTCCTGCAATTTTCTTGACATCGGCTGTCAGAAGTCTTATTGCAGACTCAATCGAATTAGCAGATAACACAAAATGAATATTTGTTTTAATTCCGGAGTTTATTAATTTGTGAAGATTGAAATAGAATTGGCTTTCCGGCTCATAAAAACTGATCGCCACTGCTCCGCAATATTTCTTGGAAGCGAGAATGATATTTTCTGTTAAGCCGTCGCCATTCGTGGTATATGAAGGAACAATATTGTACTTATCGCGGGTTACCTCAAGAATCTTTTCAAAGCTTAAATGCTGATTCGGGTTCCCGCCACCAAGAGCTATTTGTAGGACACCGCAGTCCTTCGCCTGTCTCAAAATATATTCATAATCAGCAAATGGCATCTCTTTCCCGGCTTTTGACGACGCCCTATAGCAGAAAGAACAGCTTCTTTCACAATAGTTTGTTATCGATACATCAAGAAGCTCGGGCCCATGAGCCGAGTATATTGGTTCTGATGAATTGCTATCTTCAACGCGCGCAAAAAACCCGGTATTTTGGTTAAAAATTACGGAATATTTTTGCTCGTCATATCTCTTAAGCAATAAAGAGTTCATGCTTACCAGCTTGAATTTGTAGCGTCAATATAAATATTTTTTCCTTCAATCTTAAAAGAGTCACAACAAACAAATGTTTCTAATGCATTTACATCTGAAGATAAAGTTCCGAAATACAAGGAATCGCCACGCTCTTTAGCAAGCTTTATTTTTCCGACTAAGTCTGCAGAAAAAACATCAGCAATAAAAACATCCCATTGTCTGCCCTTGTTCCAGTGATGAGAAGCAACTGCCGCATCGAACGGCTCCATATTTGAAGCGAACATTTTAAACAACTCTAAAAACATGGAATAAACCGGAGATTTCTTATTGATACCAACGCATTTCATGAATTGGTCTTCTGTAAATTCCTGCCCCTTTTTCAGGACAACAACAAAGCATGTAGATGAGCTATTTGTAACGAAATCAAACTTAATTTTCATCACGCACTCCTAATACAGAATTTAATATATTCAGGGCGCCATCGAAACTCATGGTGAACATTTCTAAATTGTAATCCCCTGTAACGTGCTCTTTGCGCCACAGCAACACAGTATTCTTGTGTTTTAATAATTTTTCCGCTCCGGCTACCGCCACATCGTCCGGAAGACAATACTTTTTTTGAAGAAATTCACTAAATGAGCCGTATTCACGACTGTGATAATTTCTATACTCATCAAGCAAATCTACTGTTTCCGAAAAAAAGCAGTCATAGACTCTGCTTAATAGCCTTCCCGCAAAACTGTTGCACCCAACTCGCATTGCCCTTAAGAATCTACCCTTGCTGATATTCTTTACAACATGAAAAATATACGCCTTGTTATGGTCTTTCTTGTATTCGTAATAAATCATCAAACACCACCATGCATTAACTTGACTTCGTTTATCAAAGTATCGGCTCGATTTTTATAATACGCATTGTTGCATTTCTGATATTTCTCGAATATCGCCAAGGCAGTCACTTGGGGATCCCTATACAATAAAGACAGTATATTTTTTGCCGTAGCAGAGCCAGCCTTTTCAGCAGATGCAATGAAGAATAAAAATTCTAAGGCAGGATTATTTGCATCACCGGCTTTAATAACCTCATTTATATATTCAAAATAATGCTCCAAGCGTATCTCGTCATCTCTACCGCCATAAGTGCTTAAAAGCCTCTTAATCAAAAACGCCTCAAATTTCTCCTGGCGATCAACGTCTTGCATTGCGACCAATAAAGAAAAAAGCATTGTAATATTTAATTTTTTGTATGTCTCCGGATCATAACGATAATAAATCAACATTTTTAGAATAAACTCGGCCTTTTCCTTAGAAGACAAATATTCTCTTTTTACCTGCTCGACATCTTGGTCTGTCAGATCGGCGTCATTTGTTTCGAATAAATAATGAAGATACTTCTCTTTCCACCATCCCGTTCTCGCTAATATTTGATCAAGTTTCTGTTTACTCCGGTCTTTTTTCGAAATAAAAAATAAATATTTACTGACCCCCTCGAACAAAGGCTTCTGAGGTAAAACCTCATCAGCGATAAATTGAGTGAACTTTTGTTCGTCTTCAGACAGCAATACATTGGCCAAATAATCGGCGATTAGAAAGTCTCGGATTTCATCAAATGTAAAGCTTATAACTTCCCCATCCAACAAAACGCCAGTTTTATCAACCACATCCCTTCTAAAGAATATGTTTTCATCTATCAGCTTAAGTATCACATTTTTATCAATCGCAGTCTTGTCGATAACAACCTGCATTGGAACATCTTTGTGTAGCCTGGAATCAACCATGTGTTTTACGATTTCACGAATAACTTTCTGAATGGAATCATTCCCATTAGTTTTACCTTTGATCCCATCTCGAATCTGCCTATAGTATTCTTGGAAAAGGTCAAGCATGTAAACGTTCAGAATTGAACCGATGCTTCGTCCTTGATGCGCTTCGCAAAAAATACGCAATAACAAGAAATTACTGACCAGCTTCTCATAAACTCGCCCGGCAAAAGACTTCCATTCAATTTCAAAAAACGAAAGATACTTTCGGAATAACTTATCCTTCTCATGCTCCTCAAGTTTTGAATTTATGCCCTTAATCTTTTGTATTTCTGAAGCAAAAGACGCAGTCTGGATACCCGTAAAATTTAAATCATAATATTCTGTTCTGCATGTCAGAATTATTCGGACAAACGGGTTTAAAAGCATATCTCCAATAAAAACATTCAATGCGTTGGGAAAATTTGCATCACTCGATTCATTTAAAGCATCGATAATTACAATGAAATTTGTTTTTCTTCGCCCACATTCATGCTCAATGAATTTATTTAAGGTATCAAAATCTGTTCCGCCGGTTATTCGTTCTGTGACAAAAGCTCTCATTGAGCTGTTATTCAGTCCGTAAAAATCACCCCCGTAGAATAAGGCAACAGGTATTTCCAGCTTTAATAAAAATTCTTTTGTAAGATCACATATTAGATTTGTTTTCCCTTGCCCTGCATCATCTAAAAGCACAAGAACTCGCGACTTCAATACATTAAACTTTGCAATGGTCTCATCCATTTTCCAGCGGGCTTGCCAAGGAAAATCATTGTTCTTCTCAGGCATGTTATTTAAAACAGCGGCGTTTCGCGTAATTGAAAGATTTAATTCTTCAAGTTTAACTTTAAACGTTTTCAAGGAAGGGCGTGCGAGCTTCCGAAAAACCTTAAATGCAATTTTTTGTTGAATCTCCTTGTTGAGGACAGCATTTGTGTATGTAAAATCGCGTCTGTTTATATGGTCGATAAATTTATTACAAAACAAAAAAGGATGACAAAAATATCTGAGCTCCTCTTTAACTTGATTGATTTCAATGTAGGAATCTGGCAGATATTTCTTTGAATTGATTTGTTTTTGCAACTGATCTCGCGTGAATACTAACAATTTTTCTCTAATAACGTTTTGTTGTTTATTCCTTTTGATACATTCCCCAATTCCACCGATTCTCCATTTGAGAAACTCCCATAGAAAGGTTGTGATTAAACCAAAGAATACCACCCCAACGAGTAGCTCAATAATGTGCCCAGAAATATATTGCTGTATTGACTGCCAATCCATCAATAATACTCCCTTATATACCCATACGCCCGGTCGAAGAGGTCTTGGTCGGTGTGGAGATTGTATTTAAGCAGGGTTTTGCGGAGGGCTTTTTTGACTTCGCGCTCACCGGCGGCAGTGGATTGCCATCCAGGGAACCGCACGACCTTAACGATCTCATCAATATCATTAACGATGCGCTCAACGATGGCAGGCGTCTGATCTGTGCGGACTTCCAAGAATAACTCGGTTAGCGCCGACTTCGCACCGCGGCGCTCTTCCTGAGTTTCCTCTTCCTTTTCAGCCTGAACGACTTCCTTGGCCAACTCGATCAAATGCTTGAGGAAATCAACGCTGTTAATGAGCCCGCGCTCAACCTTGTCACGCAACTCCTCAAGACGCTGGCCAAGTTCTTCAAATTTCGGATTCCCCTTATGCTTGCGTAGACGATTTACAATCTCAATCTCGATCAACTTGGTCTTCTTGACATCCTTTGTTTTCATGAGATCTTCGACCACATCCGCATCGAGTATGATCTTCTCCAAGTCATCGCTAATCTTCTCGACGTGGATATGCTCATGGATCAGCTTCATCGTCTGGGCGCCCAATGCATGCCACAATAATCGTCCGGTATCGCTGGACGGCGGCTTCACTGATTCGTAAACCTTGGTCAACCAGCGATAATCCTTCTCATAAACGTTCAGAATTGAATCCGGTGACAACGCCTCCCAGAGAAGCGACAAATAACTGTAATCATTCGCAAAGGCATCCCGCTTGGTATTCGTATTCACACATTCCTGCGCGAGTAAAAGCCCTTCATATCCCTCAATACTTCTATCCACATTGGGAAAGTGCGCCAGACACAGGGCTATTGCCTGCTTCAGCTTTTCTTTAAGTGTTCCAATATTCGTAATGACTTGCCGCACGGATGCCTCGTCAAATTCCAGAGCCCGGGCCACGTTATCAAAAACGCCGTAATAATCCACGATCAATCCATGTGTCTTATCTTTATAAACACGGTTTGTCCGGCAGATAGCCTGAAGCAGATTGTGATCCTTCATGGCTTTGTCGAGATACATGGCCTGAAGAATCGGTGCGTCAAAACCGGTTAAAAGCTTGGCTGTTACGATGACAAACTTGAGTGAGTCCACAGGGTCCCGGAACCGGTCTAACAGTTTCTCCTGCTCATCGCGCTCCATCCGATACTTCTTCTTGAAGGTTTCATCATCTGAATGGTTGGTCGAGATGACAACCACGCTCTCCTCTGGCGGAATTAGCTTGTCTAACTCTTGCTTGTAAAGTTCGCACGCGAAACGATCCGGACACACGATCTGTGCCTTGAACCCCTGCGGCTCAATCTTCTCGTGAAAATGCTGAACAATATCAGCGGCAATCTTCCGAATGCGATCCGGTGACTTTAGGAAAGCCGACATTTGTGCCGCTTTCTGAACAAGCAACGCCTTCTGCTCTCCCGACAATGTCTCGGTCATCTGAGCAAATTCGGCATCGATGAGCTCTTTATCTACGTGGATATCCAGCAATCTTGGCTCAAAATGAAGCGGCAGTGTCGCTTTATCCCGCAACGACTCCTCAAATGAATACCGGGACAAATATCCTGATAAATCCTCTTCCGCGCTAAACGTTCTAAATGTATTCCTGTCACGTTGGTTAATAGGCGTACCAGTAAGCCCAAAAAAGAACGCATTCGGCAAGGCATTGCGCATTTTCCGGCCCAAATCTCCCTCTTGTGTTCGATGCGCCTCATCAACCAATGCAATGATATTATCCCGATCATTTAAAAGACCATCCGCCTCCGCGAATTTATGCATGGTCGTTATAATGATCTTGCGCGTATCCTGCCTTAATAACCGCTGTAATTCTTCCCTACTGTCGGTTGCAACAATATTGGGAACATCGCAGGCATTAAACGTTGCCGTAATCTGCGTATCAAGATCCACACGATCAACCACAATAAGCACTGTCGGACTTTTAAGCTCCGGCATCTGGCGCATCTTCTGCGCGGCAAACACCATCAAAAGCGACTTGCCCGATCCCTGAAAATGCCAAATAAGCCCTTTCTTAACCGCGCCTTCTTTGACGCGCTGGACGATTAGGTTTGCACCTTCATACTGTTGATAACGAGCGATGATCTTAATTCTTCGGTTCTTTCGGTCAGTTGCAAAGATCGTGAAGTGTTCCAGCATATCCAGAATCACCGCTGGTTTGAACATTGACTCAAGCGCAACCTCGATCTCTTTCAGGCCGATCAGTTCCTTTAAGGCGACATCTTTATTTGACTCGTCACGCCACGGCCCCCAGATTTCAAGCGGCATGCGAATAGAACCATAGCGAAATGTTTTCCCTTCTGAGGCGAAAGAAAAGATATTCGGCACAAAAAGCTCGGGAACAGTGTTCTCGTAATCGTCATGTATTTGAACCGCGCCATCCAACCACGAAATAGACGGCCGCACCGGCGTCTTAAATTCTCCGACTACAATCGGAATGCCGTTTATAAGCAAGACCATGTCCGGGATCTTGGTAACGCCTCTGACAATCTTGTATTGGTTGGTGGCTATAAAGATATTGTTGGTGAGCTTCTCGAAGTCAATCAGGCGCACCGGGACATGCTGGTTATTTTCACCAAAGGGCATCGTCTTTTCGCCTTGAAGCCACTTGGTAAACTCCTCATTGGCTTTAACAAGGCCGACGTCATTGACCGACAACAGAATAGCCCTGAGTTTATAGATAACCTCATCCGCTCGTTCCGGTATGGCGCGAATCTCTGGATTGATCCGAATCAGGGCGTCTTTGAGCATCTTCTCAATAAGAACCTCGCCTTCATCACGGCCGAGATCATCTGCTGACACATATTTCCATTGAACCGTTTCGGCGTATGCCGGACGCGCGCTGTCGCCAACGTTACCAGCACCTTGACCAGTTAGCTTAGAGATTACATATTGCTCGATCGTGTTTTGTTCGTTAAATGTCATAATGGTTTCCTTTTAAGCGAGATCCTCGGAAGTCAACGCCCCTTTTAATCTCCACAGATCTCTCCTCATTTCAATAACAGCATAAACAAGGGTGTTCTTATTCGGATTATTGATAAAACTACCCAGCGATTTAATAAACCCTTTCGACCCATAGAGAACAGCGGACAGCTGTTCATCTTTCAACAAATCGATAAGATCATTTTTACTCGAGATATCATAGCCATGCTTGACCAGCATCCCCTTGTACTTTTCGAACTCGATAAGGGCCTTCATCAGCAAAACGATACATTTATACCGAGTCTCTTTATATTCCTGCCGCGCCTTGGTGTCTTCATGCTTTCTCTGCCAAAGCAAAGTAAAATAGCTCGATATAAGGCCACCGAGGCCGAGCAGTCCAATCACGCTAATTAAATTTTCCATTTTAAACTCCGCTATCCAAATATCTGGTCAATAATTCCCCTCTGAATATCTTTCAGATAAGCAATATTCTTTGTTATTGGCAATCTCTCAATGAGTACACTATCAAGCTCTTTAACGATTTCATTTTGTTTGGATATTTCTGGCACTTTGATTTTGCAATCTTTTAAAATAGGGAAATGCCTCCTATACCCAACTGGTTTCAAATTCAAATTACGGATGGCGAAAAATAAGTATTTCGGATTTACGCTATCCTTTGGCAGTATCACTTTTGTACCATCGGCTCCAAGAATAAAAGGATGATCAATAAATTTAATTTCAGTGGTGTGATCCCCAAAAACCAACACTGGCAAATCACCTGAATAAAGCAACTCGGCATTATCACTATAACCGGCGATTTCTACTTTACTTTGGTCAATAATTGGAAACTTTCCAATTTTTTTATACTCGGCCTGCTGAATTTTTCCGACATTAAATTCACTGCTTTTTCTCAACAATTCTTTAATCTTGATTTCATCCGTTTTATAAGGGTTCAGTCTCTGCTTCATAAGTGATCTAAACAATGTATCCAATCGGTCGACAACATTATTCCAATATTCAATTGCGCCATCAATGCTCCATAACAAATCCGCGATGCGTTTTTGGTCGTCGGGCTTTGAAGGCAATTTTAGTGAAAACTTGGCCAAGTCCTTGAACTTTGTGCGAGGTGAAAGAGATCCAGCTGACGTTTTGATCGCAAAATCAAAG
>DAOOSE010000028.1:0-10525 GCA_035389625.1 bacterium | reverse complement strand
CGTTGGGGCTTCTGCAAATCCCGATAAGATTGGCCACCAGGTCTTGAAAAATATTATTAATGGCGGTTTTGACGGCGAAGTGTATCCAATTAATCCCAAGGAAGATACTATATTGGATCTGCCTTGTTTTGATTCGGTTTCAGATGTTTCTGGGCTAGTGGATCTTGCTGTCGTCGTTGTTCCCTCGAAGGCCGTTCTTTCTGTGGTCTCCGAATGTGGAGAAAAAGGCATTGGCGCTGTTGCGGTAATTTCCGCTGGATTTGCTGAGACTGGCAGTGAAGGCAGAGCCTTGCAAGACGAGCTTGTACTTCTTTGTCAGAAAAACAATATGACACTCTTGGGACCAAATTGTCTGGGAATAATTAATAGCCATAAAAAATTAAATGCTTCTTTTGCTTGTACTATGCCGAGAGCTGGCAATATTGGCTTTCTCTCGCAGTCTGGAGCGATCATATCGTCATTTGTCGATTGGTCGCAATCCACGGGATTTGGTTTTTCGACTATAATTTCCCTGGGCAACAAGGCCATGCTCTCTGAAGTAGATGCCTTGAAATACCTCTATTCAGATCTCGATACCAGCTCTATCTTTGGCTATATTGAGGGTTTTTTGGTCACACCTGAACTAACACAAGTTTTGAAACAATTTGCTAAGACAAAGCCCACCGTTTTTCTAGTGGGTGGACAGAGCGAGCTTGGTTCGAGAGCAGCCAAGTCTCATACCGGAGCGATTATTTCTTCATACATTTCGACAAAAACCTATCTTAAGCAAGCTGGGGTTATTGTTGCTGACAACCTCTCTGATTTCATGCTATATGCCAAAGAGTTTTCTGCTTTTCAGAAGATCGGTGGTCGGTCACTGGCTGTTGTTACCAATGCTGGTGGTCCTGGCATAATGGCATCGGATGCGGTAGCTAAACATAATCTTCAGTTGCCGGCACTTCCGGCGCATATTTCGAAGGAGTTAGCTTTTCATTTGAGGAGTGAAGCTAGTGTTGGTAATCCGATTGATGTTTTGGGTGATGCCTCCATTGAGGAATATCGCTTGGCCATCGAGGCTGCTCTCGCAAGTGAAAACATCTTTGGTCTTGTGGTGATTATCACCCCTCAGACTGCCACGGATGTTTTGGGGATCGCTAATGTGATCATAGGATTACCAAAGAGTAAGCCAGTCGCTGTATGTCTGGTCGGTGGTGAAATTGTCGGATCTGCACGATTGAAGCTTGAAGAAAACTCTATTCCCTGTTTTTCCTCTCCGGATGGAGCTGTCTTAGCGATGAGTGCACTAGTGGAATTTTCTTTAGAGCAATCAGAGCTGAATGTGTTTCAAAACGGTACTAAAAAATATGATCAGAGCTCGAAGAATGATATTCTCGAAGAATATGGGATTCCCGGGTTGCCATATTTTGTCGCAAATGACTCATCTCAAGTCGAGATGATTTCTAATAAAATTGGGTTTCCATTGGTGGTAAAAGTTGCCGACGAGACAGGTCATAAGAGCGATGTCGGGGGCGTTCGATTGAATATCCAGTCTGCTGAGGAAGCCATGAGGGCGTCGACCGAAATCGGCTTCCCGGTAATTCTGGGGCGAATGATCAAAGCGAAGCGGGAGCTGTTTATCGGATTGCGCAGGGACCCTTCTGTTGGTGTCAGTGTTGCTTTTGGAACGGGTGGAATTTATGGGCAAGCCTATGGAGATTTTTGTTATCGGATAGCCCCACTTTCTACTCAGGAAGCTATCAAAATGATTTCAGAAACTATCATCGGAAAAATACTTGCTGATCCAAGAGGTGAAGATCCTTATGACATAGATGCTTTGGCAAAAATTATTGTTGCCGCATCAAAGATGATTACGGATTATGAAAATATTTTGGAAATTGATTTCAATCCAATCTTGGCTACCCCAACTGAATATTTTGCAGTAGATGTTCGTGTTATTACCACCCCTTCGCCTGAGTAAAGTGGGGTTTTGGGGTATTTTATTGATTGCTGATTAATTAAGTTTTCCTCCTGCTTCGGAGGTGTAAATAACTAGGAAATAGAAAATGGCAACAAAACAACTTTTCATAACCGGGAATGAAGCCGCTGTTCTCGGAGCTCTCGAAGCCGGAGCTAAGGTTATGTTCGGCTACCCCATCACACCAGCCACTGAAATATTACAAGGCTGGATCGCTAAAACAGAGAAGGATGATAAGCTCCAGTATCTCCAGACAGAGGATGAAATTGCAGCCGGTTTCGGTGTGATAGGTGCAGTACTTGGTGGTGTCAAGGCTTTCACTGCTTCTGCGGGACCGGGGCACATCTTGCTACAGGATCCTGTCTCAATGGCAGAGAACGCACGCATACCATTTGTCGGCATCATGATGCAACGAGGAGGACCTTCGACAGGAACTGTGAACTTTTCACAACAAGAAGTGAATTTGGCAGCATTTGGCGGAAATGGCGATGGCCTTCGGGTGGTTTACTCGGCATCTAGCGTAGCTGAGATGTATGAACACGTAATCAAAGCTTTTTCGACTGCTTGGAAATACCGCCTTCCGACATTCGTATTAGGTGATGGCTATTTAGGTAAAATGAAAGCGACTGTCACTTTGCGAGCTCCCCTTCAAAGCGTTGCTGCCACTCCACTTTTACAAGAAAAAGGTAAGGCAACCTATATTCGAAATTGTTATAGCTCTGAGGAAGCGCTTGGTGAGGTTTTGGCCAAAAATATCTCTGATTGGAACGAGGCCAGAGGGAAGATTGCGGAATCGGAATCCCTGCACGCATCAGGGGCCAAAAATGTAATTATTGCTCACGGCCTGGTGGCCAGTGCTGTCAAGGAGGCGCTGCCGGAATTACGGTCAAAATCAATTTCAATTGGATTGTTCAGACCCATTACCCTAAACCCATTGGATAAAAAGGGGTTGGTACGAGCCACAGAAAGTGCAAAGAAGATATTTATTTTTGAATCTGCACTTAATCAGTTTGCGAGGATTATACGCTATGAGCTTCCGCCCAAGGATATTGAAATAGTTGAGATTCCCAAGCCAGCTGAGGGCTTTACTCCGGAAGAAATTATTAAACATGTCGAGGGAGTATTATGACCACAATAATGCCGGTATCATGGAATGAAAAAACAAAGCCGCACCTTTTTTGCCCTGGCTGTGGTCATGCAATCATTCTGAAACAGCTTGGTTTTGCAGTCGACGAGATGGGAATACCACGAGATACCACCTTTGGGATAGATATTGGTTGTTCACTTTTGGCCTGGAATTTTTTCAATATCGATACAATTCAAACTCACCATGGCCGAACAGTTCCCGTTATGGCAGGGTACAAGATGGTAAAGCCTAAGCGCGTAGCTCTCGCCTATATGGGTGAGGGTGGTGCGTATGCTATCGGCTTGCAGTCTCTCTTGCATGCCGCATTTCGCAACAACCCAATCACCGTAGTGGTCGTTAACAATGAGAACTATGCGATGACTGGCGGACAGATGTCACCCTCGACTCTTCCTGGTACTATTACTGCTACTACACCTCATGGTAAGACCAGTGGTTTCGGCCCCGGCATGAAGGGTCCTGAGCTTGTTAGAGGAGTGGCGGATAAAACCGCGTTCATTACCAGGGCATCCGTTTCCAATCCGATGGGTATCAAGATGGCACTTAAGAGGGCGATCGAAAATCAGATAAAGAACAATTCTTTTTCGTTTGTTGAAATACTTTCTATCTGCCCTACCAACTGGAAGACCAATGCCGAGGCAAGTTTTGATAAGTTAAAAGAGCTTGAATCATATTATGCAATTGGGGAGGTAAAATGAAAAGATTAAAGCTCTTACTTGCAGGAGAGGGTGGACAAGGAATCCAGACGATTGCAAAGGTCATTTCTGACCTGGCGGCAGCTTCCGGAATTCAAGTATCATACATACCATCTTTCGGTGTTGAACAAAGAGGTACACCATCGGTCGCTTTTCTGATTTTTGACTCAAAAGTGATCAACTACCCCAGATTTGATGCTGCTGATTACGCCATCATACTTCAGGAGCGGGCTATTCCTGCTGTTTCTGGCTATCTTACTCCTAATACCAAGGTAATTTTTGATAGCTCAACTATTCAGCACACAGCATTACCCAAAAAGTGTCTGAAACCGACAGCAATTCCCGCGACAAAGTACGCTTATGAGCAATTCACACCTCGAGCTTTTAATATTATTATCACGGGGCACATCGCCAAAATTCTCGGGATTAGTTTAAATGATGCATGGGCGGTAATTGAGAAAACGCTTGGCAAAAAGTTTAAGACAGAAAAGATAAAAGTGGCCAATCACCAGGCACTAATTTTTGGCTATGACGCCGTTCTAGAGCAAAAAGAATTTACCAAACCTACCTACACCCCCTCTCATGAAACCATTGTGGTGAAAGGTTTTGGAAAGCACGGCATGATAGTGCCGGAGCGTTGCAAAGGTTGCGGTATTTGCATTGAAAAATGCCCCGTTGGTGCTCTCACCTTTTCCTCAGTACTTGGTGTTTATGCTACTCCAGTTCCTGAAGTTGACCTCGAAAAGTGTATTGCTTGTGGCAACTGTTTTCGTTTCTGTCCCGATGCCGCAATTGTTATCGAGAAGGACAAAGTGGTCAAAACAGTGGAGCCAGAAGGTAAAGATCATTCCTCAGTGAGTAAACAAAATTGACATAAATGTTCGAAAGCTATTGCCACTATAGTAGTCATTTAGATCTGCTTGTCCAGAGTGGAGAAATCTTTGATATTGAATGGTGTTGCCTTTGAAATTCGCTGGCCGCTCCTTCTTGAGTGCCCCCCTTAGCTTAATATGTTTGCGAGATATTTAATCAACTTCTGCTTAGCGATTTCTGGATATAGGTTATCCAGATTTTTTATCTTTGAAACATTTACCCAAACAGGCTTGAAGCGGTTGGTTTCCGTCTGTTCTTCATGCACTGTCTCGCCTATCCACTGCGGAGTTCCATTGAATTCGGTCACGAGGAAATAGAACTCCTCCCTGGTGCGACCAAAAGCAGTATTGGGGTGGTGAAATAGTAAGGTACCAAGGGTAATTTCGATACCAAGCTCTTCTTTAAGTTCACGCTTTACGGCATCTTCCACAGTTTCGTTCTCATCCACTCCCCCTCCAGGAAAGACATAATACTCTCGTCCATCACAAAAACGATGAATCAGTAAAACTTTTTCATCGTTAATGATAATTCCGACTGCTCTCTTCGTTGACATGTCTTTCATTTGGCTAAGTTTCGTTCTATTGATCGTGCTTTTCGACAAACTTTTTGATCTCTTCAAGATTTTCGAGAATCATCTTGGCCTTTTTGACACCAAACTGAAATGGGTACTTGTCGTCTTCTGTCTGCTTGATGACGAGCATAGCGTTACCCTTGAACTCCGATTCCTCTACAATGGCCATACTTCCTCCAATGCTAATTATAAATTAATCTAACAAAATAATAGCCCATAATTGCATCCATGGCAAAACTTTTGCAATACAAAATTTTCTAAGCATTTTATCAACCGGCATGTTTATGGTTAAATAAATAGATATGACTAACAAATTTCATGCGATTAAAGCGCTAAAATTTCATCGCCTTTTTAATTTTATTGTTTTACTGGTGGTTTTGACTGGCGGATTCTACTATCTCAGTATTCAGCAACAAGAAGAGATGATGGAGCTTTCTGCTAGGCCTGATGAAAATCAGGTCGCTCAAGTAGCGAGTGTGGACGAAATCAAAGAGCTGGCTACCAAGGGTGCAGAAGATCCAGGGGGTGCCGAAATACCAACACTCAACAAATCCGTCTGTCTTGATCCCGGGCACGGGGGTGATGACCCAGGGGCAATGAGAGGAAAGATTTTTGAGCGGGATATCAATCTAATTGTTGCTGAAAAAGTACGAAACCTCTTAGAATCGAAAGGTTATACGGTTTTCATGACTAGGACTAAAAACAGCCAAGGGCTTTCCAAATTTGATCGATATTCTTTTTGTAACGAGAAAAACACAGCCATTTTGGTGGCAATTCATCACAATTCTTATACAAGTACCAAGGTGAACTATACGACGGCCCTTTACTATACCGAGCATGACCAACTGCTGGCTGAGAGTATCGCGCGCTCGGTTTCTTCTTCTCTAAAGCTTGAGAATAAGGGTATTGCCTGGTTTGACAATAGCGTTCTCTCAAAATCCAGGATGCCGGCTGTTTTTAGTGAAGCCTTTTTTCTTACCAACGCAACAGAGCTATCAAGGTTGAGCAAAAAAGACTATTCGAGGCTTGAGAAGGAGGCAGAGGGTGTTGTCAATGGTATTGTCAACTATTTTACTGATCCGACTAAATTTAAACCAACATTCACTAGTGAAGAGCTGAAAATTGATCGAAGTGACTGGTAATTTGACGTCAAAATTGAGTTTAGTTAATACCACCAGACAAACTTGAATAAGTGTGATAAACTGAGTGAGGGCAGATATTTGAAAAAGTATTTGCAACGAAACAGCCCATGCTGGTTGAACGTTCGGTCTCTAATACTAAGGAAAGAGTGGTTTCGACTACTATGTATACCTGGCAAGGAGAACAAACCGGTCAGCTCGACCAGTACGGGGCTTTTTTTTGTACCTAGACCCTACCAAGGGCAATTTCATCATCAAACTTGATCTGGCTGACAAAATCAGGCATATGACTAACCATGATCATGGCACCTTCGTATTGGTCGATTGCCTTGGCAATTACCGGCAAATGGCGGAAGTTAATATGATTAGTCGGCTCATCCATGATCAAGAGCCCTGGTTTCATTAGCACCAGACGAGCGAAGGACAGAAGGCCCTTCTGCCCCTCTGAGAGATCACTTACTTTGTGCCCCATCAGATCACCGGTGATCAAGAAGCCGGCTGCGATGGAGCGCATTGCCTGAATATCAGCAACACCACTCATTGCACTCATAAGGGAGTCAAAAACTGTTTGGTCAAAGTCAAGATTGGAAAAGTCCTGACTGTAGTAGCCAACACGAACCTCTTCCAAAATTTTAGCATCATTATTTTTTCCAGAGACAAGGGAGCGCAGAAATGTGCTTTTGCCGATTCCGTTTGGTCCGGAGACGATATAGTGCATTCTTTTTCTTATTGTCAGATCAACAGCCTTTTTCTCTGTTGTCCCATCCTTGAAGGCTGAGATAGCGCTGATCTTGACGATCTCCCCTACTATTTCCTGCATTGGTATGTTGAATTGGCGAATTGTCCTGTCCTCGTGTCTGACATCGACAATTTCCTCTTCCAGTTCCTCTGTTTCATCTTTGAGTTTTTTGGCCAAGCGTCGCATTTTGCCACCCTTATTGGAGAAAAAGTTCACTTTTTCTTTGCGATCAAGGATTGCTCTTTTGAGCTGTGCGTTCTTTCTCTCCTCACTCTCCACCCTGCGGGTAATTTCCTCAACTGCCGAGTAGTAGTCACCAACATATTTTTCGATTTTGTGGCTAAAAACATTAAGGTAAATAACACCCTCGGTAAAACAATTTAAAAAGTCAGCATCGTGGGAAATGACAATCACTGTTTTGTCGTATCGAATCAGAAATTCGATCAAGTGCTCAATACCTGCCTGGTCAAGATTGTTAGTTGGTTCATCAAGGAGTAAAATATCTGAATTCTGAATCAGGGCAAAAGCCAGCAACAATCGTGCTTGCTGTCCACCAGAGAGCTCCCCCACTTTTCTCTCTGTTGGTACGTTCAAGTTGACCGCTTCCATCACTTTGTATATTTTGCTTGTTAGATCATTTGAAACGATTGAAAACGCCTTAGCGAAGTACTCAGAGACTGACAGAGTCAAGTCTTCACGCGCTACCACCTGGCGAGCTGTCGCGATGGTGGTATCTTTGGCAATTGAAATACGACCGGATTTTGGCTTGATCTCTCCGGTAATCATGCCGAACAATGTGCTTTTGCCGGCACCATTTTGACCCATAAGCGTGATTTTAGCACCTCTTCGCACGCTAAAACTCGCTTCATGTAGTAGCGGCTTGTCGTGCTGATATTCGAAACAAACTTCGTCAAATCGTAAAATTACTTCTTCGTTCATATGCTCCCCGGAAAAGAAAAAAGGCGTTAAAACGCCACTTTTGCTATTATAACATATTCACTTAGAATGTACAGAAGAATTGACGCAACCATTCACTGTTCCCCCTTGGTTGTCATTCCCGCGGAGGCGGGAATCTTTGTCTTGATTATCGAATATTAAGCACAATATCCCTGCTTCCGCAGGGATGACAGCGAATGATTGAAAATCGCTGGTAGTATTTATGCTTTATTGCTATCACCGGTTGTTTGCAAATAGTTTTTACCAAAAGCGTTCTCAGGCAATTTCGCAGGAAACTCTGGAAACTGATTCAGCACCCATTGCACGTACGTGTTGCTGTTGGGGCCGAGAAGATTGTAGCAATCGAGATACGGATACGTGTTTTTGGAATTTTCTATCACATCAATCATTTTTTCAGTGATTGAGTGCTCGTCTCCTTCGATAACCCCAAGGACCCGTCCGGTGCGTTTAAGTTTATTAAAAAATGGTATTGTATTAATCCCTTGAAACGGAGACAGGTTGTCTTTGTGTAGGTGCCCCCAATTTTCGATCGGGTTTTTCTGCAGTAGTATCTCCCAGCGGGAAATCTGGCCCTTTTTATTACAGACAAACCAGGGGTGTACCGCAAAGCCAAAAGGGGCATGTCCTTGGGAAACTGCCAGAAAAACCTGATACTTATTTTTCTTTACTATGTTTTGGTAATTATTCTTTGGCATTGATTAATCGTCATTCCCTTGTACTATTTTCTCAATCAACTCTGAAACCTCATGATCTTTATCCCAGATAACTTCGGAGCATCGAAATACCTCTGACTGAAAGGGGTCGTGCCTTTCGTGGGCAATTTGTCTCAGTCGTTCGATCGAGCGAATGACAATATTTATCTCGTATCCCTGGAAGTCGTATGAGTACTCGCCCTTGGTAAATTTTTTCTCTATCTCGAGCGGCATGATGAAAAGTATGTCCACATCTGAATCCGGTCGGTTAGTCTCTCTTGCCCTGGAACCGTAAAAAATGATGGCCTTCAAGTGTTCCAGCGTTTGCCCATACCATTCAAATTCCGGCAATTTCTTAGAAACAAATCGTCTGACTAGCTCTCTTGCCCCAGTCTTGTTCATCGTCGCTCCTTTCCTCTTGGGTTTAAGAATCCAGGAACCGGTACAATATAACTTACTGCAAACAGGACAGGCGTTAATTATGGGAACACACAATGATTTTCTGACTAATTTTACACCAAAGTGAGTTCTACTTCTCTTTGGCAGTATATTTCTCGAATGCTTCTTCGTCGCCGTATTTGAGGAAATCCTTGTGGTGAGGCGGAACATAGGTGAGAGACAGAGGGGACGGTTCTCTTTTGAACTTGTCTTTTCTCTTTTATAGTTTTTTGCCAATTTTTTCCTTCTCTTTGTACCTTTGGGGTGAGAGTGGTAATCAGTTAACAGCTTCTCTATAATAGAAATCTTTTTGCTCTTGGCATATCTAAAGTATACCACCGAAATGCAAAAGAGAAATTAGGTTTAAAAGAAAACCGTCCCCTAAGACTTGTTTGGGCAGAAAGAGCGTCAGGATGATGCCGTAGACAAAGACGAGCTTACCACCTGGTGGGATAATTATAAACAATAAAATAATGGGAAAGAGGGCCGGAAATACCGGCCCCAGCGGTGGTGAGGGGTGCGCGCCTAGCATGAACCGACGGGCACCCAGACGATTGTGACGTTCTTTTTGGCCTCTTCTAACTGCTTGGCGGAGACGCAAAGCGCTTTGGGGTGGAAGATGTTGCCTTTGCGCCGGACATAGACTCGTCCGGTCTCGGCGCAAAACGCCTTGTTGTTGTACGGGTTTGTTTCGATCAGGGTTGTCGGGTAGGGATAGAAGCTCTTGGCCACCATCGCTATCCCGACCCTGTCTCCGCACTTGAGAAGCTTCACAGCACACACGTCGGTCTTCGTCTCCAGAAGCGTACTCATCTTGCTTTCCCCCTTTGCCACCTGGCATATTTTGTTTTTGGCGGTGGCGGACCAAAACAAAATCAGCCCATCTGGGCTGATTTCTAGTCTATCTTACGAGTTCTAATTAGTTGATAACGCAAAAACCAGCCCACATGAGTGCGGCTGCACGACGAGACTGGTTTTGATTACTTGTGTTATTCATTGCGTATGTATTAAAGCATAATTATTTAAAGCTGTCAATAAAGCGATTATTCTTATGTAGTTATACCTATTGGTACTACATGTACTTGATTATTTTCTCTCCATCATCGGTCAGTTGAAATAGTCATAATACTTTTGCCTAATTTCAGAGATGTCGGACTTTTCCAGATCAATCCGACCGCCCTCTCTGCTGTTGATGGAGTTGAGTAAGTCGTAATACTCTTCTTCGTCTGCTGATTTGAGACCGAGCTTGGCAATTTCTTTTTCCAGACGACTTTTAGCGTTTTCTATATCGCTCTCATCAGCCATTATCTCTGCCTCAAAATA
>DAOOSE010000027.1:0-10653 GCA_035389625.1 bacterium | reverse complement strand
GGCGGACTAGGGGAAGAACCGACCTCTCCTAACCTCTCCACCCGCTAGCCGGCGGACTATGGGAGGGACTGATCTCATCTAAGACGAGAACCTTTTCTTGTTTTCTAACCTTTTTTCTAGGATAATAAGTCCTAATGACTTATCTTTACGCACTCCTGGTGGCATTTTTGCTTTCGGTCTTTGGTACAAAGATATTAATTCGCATTGGTTATAAATTCGGGATCGTTTCCAAGCCGCGCAAGCGTGATATCCACCAAAAACCGGTTCCTCGAATCGGTGGGTTGGCTATTTTTGGGGCCTTCATTTTGACAGTGCTGGCGTTTTCCCCGATGTTATCTGATGCTTTTGGGCAAAAGCACTTTGTGGGAATATTGCTTGGTGGACTTGTGATTACTGCTGCGATGCTTCTTGACGATTTGAGAGGATTGAAGGCGTGGCAGAAGTTATTTTTTCAGGCGTTTGCTACTGTGATTGTCGTCGCTTCCGGTATTGGCATAGACCATCTTGCCAATCCCTTTGGTGATCCGATTAATCTCAACTCAATTTATGTGCCGATTTTGACCTATCAGGGCGTAACTTATCATTTTTCGCTTCTCTCTGATTTTCTAACCCTTGCCTGGATGATCGGGATGATGAATATTATCAATTTCGTTGATGGCGTTGATGGTCTAGCTGGAGGACTCTCAAGCATTGCTCTTTACACAATTTTTTCACTTTCTCTCGCTGTCGGTCAGCCTGCCACGGCACTTCTTTCGATAATACTTTTAGGATCAACTCTGGGTTTTTTGAAGTGGAATTTTCCTCCAGCCAAAATATTTATGGGAGATACGGGGAGTATGTTCCTTGGGTTTATGCTGGGAGTGCTGCCGCTTCTCTCGGGCGGCAAACTAGCCACAGTTTTTTTGGTTCTTGGATTTCCGATTGTTGACGGTTTATTTGTAGCGGTCGGTCGTCTCATTCGGAGGCAAAACCCTTTTACTACCCCTGATAAGACTCACTTGCACCACCGCTTCCTAGTGGCGGGATTTACTCCGAGACAAGCCATACTGTCATTATATTTTATCGCAGCGGCATTCGGCTGGGTGGCGCTAAGAGCAAGCACGGGAGAGAAGATGGTTGCTTCGGTAATTTTGGTAATATTGCTTTTGGGATTGATTTGGTACCTAAGGAATAAAGCCCAAAGCCCAGACTCCAAAGCAAAAATAAAGCCCAAAGCCTAGACTCCAAAGCAAAAATAAAGCCCAAAGCCCAGACTCCAAAGCAAAAACAAAGCCCAAATGGAAGAAAGTTATAAATCAAAATATGAAGAACTTGAAGAGAGAACATATACCTTTGCGAGAGATTGTCGTTCTCTTGTCTCAAAAATACCGAAATTACCACAGAACTATGAAGATGGTAGTCAACTTATTCGTTCTTCTGGCTCCGTGCCAGCAAATTACATTGAGGCTAATGAATCGATAAGTCCGAAGGATTTCAGTCATCGACTAAAGATATGTCGCAAAGAGTCTAAAGAAAGCAGGCTATGGCTAAGGTTGTTTTTTATTGACTCTAGTGAACTGGAAGCGGAAAGAAAAAGATTAATAAATGAAGCTCTTGAGCTAGCCAAAATATTCGGTTCTATCATAATTAAGTGTAAGCAATAGTTTGGATTTTACTAAATTTGATATTTTCTTTTTGCTTTGGAGTCTTGGTTTTTGGTTTTACTGCTAATCCTTGTATCTTGTTTCTTGAAGCTTGTATAATAGGTTTATGACTGATTTCACATTCAATGGCCAACGAAAAGACGAGGATGTTCTCGAGGTGGTGCAGAACCACCCGTATGTTATTTATCCCGCTTGTTTTAGGACAATGCTACTTGCAGTTGTTGCTATCGGAATATTTCTTTTTGCTCCAAGTAGCATCTATTTCCTGGCGGTAATTATCCTTTTATTTGCCTTTGTGTTCTTTTCTCAGCGATTTTATTCTTACAAAGAGTCCATATTCCTTATCACTAATACTCGTGTCTTTAACATTGAACAGAAGGGTTTTTTCAAAAGGAAAATCACTGAGGTGGAGGTTGATCGGATTCAGGATATTTCCTCTGATACAGCCGGAATGTTTCGGACAATGTTAAAATATGGCGATCTGATTGTTCGCACTGCTGGCGCCAGCCAGGGTACTGAAATGATTGTGCACAATATTCCCAATCCGTACTACTATCAGCAGGTTGTGACCCGGTTGATGAATGGAAAGAAAGGATAAATATGATGAGCGAGCATGAACCAGCAGGCGAAAAGATCATTTCTCCTGAAGTAGAGTGGAATCGCCATCCTGCATTGAAAATTGCACGTGCTTTTGTTAACCAATCATTTCCACTGAGTGACCAAGGGATGAGTTTTAAAGAGCGGGTTGAAGCGGCTCTCCAAGAAGACGACAGAAAGCGCCTGGTTAAATGGTATGAAAACGATGATTTACCGACAGTTGAAAGTCCTCAAATAAAATTATTCAAAGAATTAGACCTAACAGAAGAAGAAAGAATTCATGTTTTTGGCTCTGAGTTAGTTGATATTCAGGTTAGTGAAGGGTGTTCCCACGATTGTGCTGAATTTTGCGCATATGACTCGCCAAAGGAACTTACATTTATGCCATTTGCTGGTTTTCTAAGGTGTGCACTGAATATGGTAAAGACGGATGACGAGGCAGCAGAAGAATGGCGCAGGTGGGAAAAAATGCTTAAAGCTAAGGATGGGATAGATATTTATGCAACGCCACCCAAAGAGTTTATCGATAAGGCCTCGAGAGAAGAGCTTGTACATCTAGGAGAGAGGTTGCTTCTGCGTTTACCAGAATCCAGACTGATTGATTATCTTTCCTTGGTTCCCTATCATCCTGATGTGTCTCTGGGAAGGCTAAAATCAACATATTATGTCTATATGTTTCCGTTTAATTTTGCTTGCTATAAATTTAAGTTATTAAATAATTACTTTAATAGCGACCCCTTTGATTATCGGGACAAAAATTTTCGTCACCGAGATGGAACGGTGGCTGATTATGGAGATGTTTTTAATGTTATGGCTTATGGTATAAGACCGACCAGTATTATTACTGCCGGTTGGATGCCAAATGACCAGGTTGCGTTACGAGCAATACACAAGATTAAGGAAGTGGTTGCCGAAAATCCACAATCTATTGGGGGGGTAGGACTAAGTGTAAATAGGCGGGAGCGTGCTGCTCGAGGAGATAAGGTAAACTATTTAGTAAAAACCATTAATGTTATGGGGGAGATCGCAATGCTGGATCCCGAGGTAAGAGTATACTTTGATCCCCGAATAGAAGGTGATGAAATTGAAGCAGACGGAACAATTGCTTTTTTGGAAAAATTTGGGAAAGAACGGTTGGGTAGAGAATTTAATATCCAAAAAATTCGCATTTCCAGGTTTTCCGGTAGAGCCGCGTCGCTTGGTGAAGAACCCAAGGACACAGATATTGCTTTTAATGCCGGCGGGATTCACATAAAGCCTAATGGAGAGGTATGGAGACAAGAGCTACCGGAATGGCGACTTGATCCCGAATATGACAAAATGATGTACGTGTCTCCAAAGGGAGCAGGCCTGTGACGACTGGAGAGAAATTATGGTGATTGAGGCAGAGAGAAAAGGAGAGGGGATTTGGCGAATAGAACAACAGTACAAGAGAAAAGCGGCGGAGTTTTGGCAGTGGCTCGGAAATGATCCAAGTGAACAGTTTGCTGAGAGGACAAGAATATACTTTTCGGCTGTATTTCGGAAAGGTCAGAAATCTCATGTTGAGGCATTTGGAGCCGGACTATTGTTGGCATTGAGAGAATTTTTTCCTGGAAAAGAAGCAGTTAGTACCGAGTGTGTGAATACTTTCATGCGGGAGAATCATTTAATCTCTGAAGGAGATGAAGACATAGGCTTGCCGCCAATTACAAAGGAGGGTAGCAAAGAATCTCATTTGCCGATGCGATAGCTATTTCGAACTAAAAAAGCACGCCTTGTGTGCCTTTGTTTACATTGTTCAATTTTGTCATGCGTTCTCTGTCATGTGAAATCGTTCCCATGTTCTATGTTTTTTTGCTACTTGTATCTTGTTCCATGACCTGGGGTCGAGGCGCGAAGCGCAAACAGTCTTGCGCCCCGCACCTATGTCGTCAGTTCCCGAACCGGATACTCTCCGGTGGGACACGGAGGGATACAATCGGAACCCCCTCGCCCTCCCGCCAGGCGATAAGAGCAAACATGCTGCTCTCCGCATGACTGATCAGGACGAGGTCACCCTCCTTTATGCCGGGATCCGCCGGCAGGTCGATGCTGGTCTGGCAGTGCAAGACCAGCCGGACACCTCCAGTGAGGGGTTCGACTCGCAATACCGGCGCCATCACGACGCCGAACTGAGCCGCAAGGCCTCTGCTTGTCGTTGCAAGCAGGTCCTGCAGCTCAAGGTCAAAGTCTGCCACCACTCTGGTGGGCAGACCATCGCGGCCCGGTTGCTCGATGAGAAACCGGACACTACCATCACTCAAAAGAAAGGTCTTAACAACCAGACCTTTCTTCGTTCTTCGTTCGAGTATCATTGCGATGATACTCCTTCCTAGGCAGGATTGCCGAGCGTTATTATAACAAAAAATAAAAAAAAGTCAATCAGATTGAGCTTGAGACTTGGGAGTTTAAATTCAAATTTGTATTTGAGTTTAGTCCACACCTGTCATCCTGAAGGCAGTTTAGGATCCGTCGAGCAAGCGAACGAAAGTGTTATTTTTTGGTGTCGAGCTCTGCCCAAAGGGTCTCGAAGAGGGCGCGGAGGCCTTGGGTGATTTCTCTGTTTTCAATCAAGACGCCGGTGATCCAGCGCTTGAGGGAGAACATCGCTGTCTTATTGCCAGAGATGAGATAAACCGCATCAAAGGGTGGGACATGCTTGGAATAGCGAGCTTCTTTTAGCCCCGTATCCCGGCGGTGAGCCGCTTTGGTGTCGGGATAGATTACTCGAGCGAAAATTTTGTATTTGAGGCGGCGTTTAACCAACAATTCATCGTGAAAATCGATTGCATCCAATATTTTTTCAGGCCAGGCGAAAGCCAACATCTCGGAACGCTCTTCCAATAATTCGTCATAAATTGTTTTGATACCCTCTTTTCCTTCAAAAAAACGAACTTTTGGCCGATCGAGTGCTTCTTTTTCTAGCGCTTTCAATCCAGGTATTATTGAATCAATTTTTGCCTTCTCTGCAGCGATAAACTTTTGGAGGGCTTCCGGCGGCTCGGCAATATAGTAATGCTTTTTGTTCTCATAAACCTCACTGACCAGCCGTTTGGAGATTAGGCTATCTAAGTAGCGATAGAGATTCGCCCTATCTTCACCTGACGCTTTTGCCAATTCTAAAACGGTCGCCCTCTTCAGCGAGAGCAGTTTTTGATAGGCGAAAAGTATTTTTTGGCTTAAGCCATTGATCTCAAGATTAGACATTTGGTTATTTTTTAATCAACATTTCCTTTAACACAGTACATAATTATCCAAAAAATATCAATAATTAATGAATTATTTGTTTAATTAGTAAACGTTTTATACTATTAATAATCTTGTAATCAAGCAGGACAGTAATAGAGGGAGGGACGACGATGGACGATCTGACCGAACTGATAGCGACAGGGATTGGGCAAGTAAGAAGCATCCATCTCGAGCTGGACGAAAGGATTGCTGCTCTGCTGAAAACCAGAACAGCGGGAGGATATGACTGGACCATCATGTATGAGCTCGGGACACCGCCAGGTGTAGAACTCGGAACGAGTACTCCTGGGTGGTATGACCAACGAGGAGAACTTGCCGACTTTCTGGCAGCCATAGAGAGGCTTGGGGGGTTTCTTCGAGGATCGGATTTCTGGGAGTGCGTTCATATGATCCACCTTTCCAGCGATCATGAGAGTGCCTTGATTCATCGAGATCCCCAAGGGTGGACGGTGCTATACGGCAGGCGACATCCTTCTAGGGCTAGTGAACTTGAGGATGCCCTTCGCGAGGTCATTTCGCGCTGTACCCCCCGAGACCTCACCGCATAACCCCATTCACCCTTCCGTAAGGTGATTCAAGGAGGAGTAGCCCGCGCCCGCTCGGCCAAGACGCAAATAACGCTCTCACCGGGAGGGCGCTATTTGTAAACAGAATTAGAAAAATTGATATTATCTTTGAATATTTCTAATATTATTATGATATAATGCAATCAAAAGGAGACAATATGACTAGCAAAGAGGCATTATCAGCCCTAAAGAAGGAAATAGGCTCTCTTAATGTTTTGCCTCCCGATTCTAAAATAGACAGACTTCCCAAGAAAGCCTTTGATTCAGATCATTTTATTAAGGTTGGCAGGACGGCAGGGAAAGTAATCAGAGAAGAGCTTGAATATGCCAATTCCTTCGATCGAAGATTGTCTAGGTGAAATAGAGAACTCCTATATTTTGGTGGATACCTGTTTTATTATTGATGCAAGCTTATCTACAGAACAGGGTGAAACAATCTATGCTGAGTTAAGGCGGATCCTGCAAGAGGAAAACAATCACCTCCTCTCGGTCTATCCTGTTGCTTTGGAATACCTGAAAGGCACCAACTTAATCAGCGAATTTCAAAGCAAGAAGGCTTTTCTTGATGACTTGGTCGAGACTTGGTTGCCAGTGGATGTGACTACAATTGAGAAGGCATATGATCTAGCACAAATTTACCGGAGATTCGGGAAGGATGTCAGTTCCACTGATTTTGTACTTGGTGCAACATTGGCTCGATACCCGAACACATATTTGTTAACTAAAGATCATGATGATTTCCCAGTTAGAATTTTTGATAGGGTGTCAGTTTTGCCGATGCAACATAAAAATGGTGGAGTAGACACTTATGGTTTGTTTAAATACTCTGAAGATAAGGCCGGTGGTATCTCCAAAGAGCTGTTAAAGATACATAAGAAAAAGGCTGGTCTTGCGAACTAGACCGTTACCACCCTGTCTTTTCCTACGAGTGCTTTGACTTTGTGTGTGAATGTAGGGTCAATCGCCACTTTGTTTTTGATTTTTACTTCTTTAATTTGTCCATCGTCTTTGGGAATGATAAGAGTGACCGGAGTTTCACCTGTGTGAGCGTATAGGATTTCCTTCAATTCCGCCAGCAATTCCTTGGAGAAACCATCGGGGATTTCAATTCTTAATATCTTTGGTGTAAACGAGTAGGTAAAGTTTTCTTTCATGGCAGAAGAGGGCGAAGAAGGAGACGACGATGAAGATGATGAAGAGGGAGAAGCGTACCCGCCACCATTACTGTTTCTGGCAAAACGGTTGCTTTTCTTCTCTCTCGGTACAAAGTCGTTGATTTTGCCATTTTCAGGAATTTCTTGCACTCCTTCAGCCAGAATTTTAAGCGCACCATCCTTGAAGCTGACGAAGCCATCGATGGCAACTATCTTGTCATTTGCAATCGCGTTCTCGGGTAAGGTTTCGAGGAGCTTGGGAAAGACCAGAATCTCAGCGTTGGTCTGAAGGTCTTCAAGCTTGGCAAAGAGCATTTTCTGGTTGCTACGAGTTAGTATTTTTTGGATAGTAGTAATGACGCCGGCAACACGGACAAACCTGTTTTCCATGCTTTCAGTAATTTCGCTTAGCTTGATCGTCCGGTTGTTTTCGATTAAATGCTTGGCATCGGAGAGCGGGTGTTCTGAGACATATATTCCCAATAACTCACGTTCCCAGGATAAGACCTGTTTTTTGTTGGCTGGGGTAGTCTCAGCCAAATCGAGAACCATAGTGTTGGCACTGCTTTCCTCACCAAAGAGAGAATTCTGATTGTTATTCTTTTTCTTCTGAAAGCTACTGGCAAACTCCAGGATCTTTTCCATATTGAAAAGAATTGAGTTTCGTTCGGCAAAATCAGAGAGGGCACCAGCCATAGCAAGCGATTCAAGAGATTTTTTATTAATAACCTTGCCATCAAGCCTGGTTAGAAAATCGAGCAGATCCTTGAAGGGGCCGCCCTTCTTTCGTTCTTCGACAATTTCCTCTGCCACTGCCGTGCCGACATTCTTAATCGCGGATAACCCAAAACGGACATTTCCAGTATCTTTCACAACACCGAAATCAACAAAGGACTCGTTGACAGACGGTGGTAGCACTTCCACACCAAGACGTTTGCACTCTTCGATCTCCATGGCCAATTTATCGAGATCATCTTTATTGGAGGTCATGAGGGCTGACATATATTCGGGCGGGAAGTTTGATTTTAGATAAGCCGTTTTGTATGCGAGGAGACCATAGCTGGCAGCGTGAGCTTTGTTGAAACCATAGCCGGCAAAAGTTTCGATCTGCATCCAGAGGTCCTCGGCCACTTCCTGCTTCATGCCACGCTCAATAATTTGTTTGAAAAACTTCTCCTTCTGAGCGCCCATTTCAGCGACAATTTTCTTACCGATAGCTTTTCTGAACTTATCAACTTCCTGCCAGTTGTAGCCGGCTAGTTCGATTGCAATCATCAGCACGTCGTCCTGATAAACGATAAGTCCGAGTGATTTCTCCAGAATTTTCTCCATCCGTGGATCAGGATAAGTAATACGGGAAGGATTATGCTTGCGGGCGATATATTCCGGGATAAAGGCCATCGGTCCAGGCCGGTAAAGGGCTACCATAGCCATAATGTCGTGGATTGTAGTTGGTCGTAATTCCTTGATGTGTTTGCGCATGCCCTCGGATTCCAGCTGGAAGACACCGATAGTTTCACCACGGGAGAGAAGCTTGAAAGTTTTTTCATCATCAAGAGGTATCTCATCAAGAATAATCTCTAAGCCCCTAGTCTTTTTAATAATTTTGATCGCGTTTTGCACGATAGAAAGGTTGGCAAGTCCCAAGAAGTCCATCTTGATCAAGCCGACGCTATCCTCGCCGACCGCATGCATTTCATATTGGGTAATAAGCCGGTCACCCTTGGCATCCATCATGACAGGGGTAAAGTTAGTAATGTCGTCAGGGGAGATGACGACACCTGCTGCATGGACTGAGGCATGGCGAACGACTCCCTCGAGCTTACCGGCAATATCGATACACTGCTTGACTTGTCCATCTGAATTGTACAAGCTTTTGAGTTCCGCAATATTTTCAAGAGCTTGAGACAGGCTGGTTTTCATCGGTGGTATTAGCTTGGCTATCATATCGACTTCAGAGTAGGTCATACCTAGGACCCGTCCAACGTCACGGACCGCCATTCTGGCGGCCATCGTTCCAAATGTGATAATCTGAGCCACTCTATCCTTACCGTACTTTTCACTCACATAGCGTATAATCTGGTCCCTGCCGGCATCTGCAATATCGGCGTCAATATCGGGTGCGGAGGGACGGAATGGGTTTAGAAATCGTTCGAAGGGGAGGTTGTAATCCAAGGGGTTAAGCTGCTTCGAGGTAATGCCGAGGGCAAAGGAGACAAAGCAGCCAGCGGCCGAGCCCCTGGTGTTGGTAGGAATGCCATTTTCTTTGGCCCACTGAAAGAAGTCCTGGACAATCAAAAAATATCCAAGATAGCCTTTGTTCTTGATTACTTCAAACTCATAATCAACCCTTTTCTTAATCTCCTCTGTAATCTCCGGAACTCTTTGGGGAAGGCGTTCATCGATCAGTTTGCGCAGATAAGTTTCGTAAGTCTCTCCCTCAGGTAGGGGAAATTCAGGAAAGCGAAATTTACCCAATTCAAGTTTCAGATTGCATTTCTCGGCGATCTCCAAGGTGTTAGTCAGGACTTCAGGATGATCCTTGAAGTTCTCATACATTTTGGCGCGAGTAAGCAGAGAGTAGTCGTCGCCAACCATGGACATTCTTTTCTCATCACTCATGACCCGTCCCGTTTGCAGGCAGATCAAAGCGTCCTGGGCAACATCATCATCTGAATTGACATAATGGGCATCATTAGCAGCCACAACTTTCAAACCAAACTCTTTGGCCAGCTTAAAAATTACCTCATTGGCGGCCTCTTGCTCCGGAACGTGTTTGTGGCGTTGCACCTCAAGGTAAAAATCTTCCTTTGGAAATATTTCAAGATACTCTTTGAGTGCTTCTCTGCCTTTGTCATAGTTTTCCAGTCCTTTTCTGGTCACCTCTCCCTGAATACAAGCAGTGGAGGCAATCAGTCCTTTAGCGTGTTCCTTAAGCACGATTTTATCAATGCGGGGTTTGTAATAGTAACCCTCGAGGTGGGCGATCGTCGTCAGTTTCATCAAGTTGCGATAACCCTCTTCGTCCTTGGCCAGCAAGATCAAGTGGTAGTACTGGCTGTCGACTTTGGGCTGCTTGTCGTGCAATGTCCTTGGGGCAACGTAGGCCTCAAGGCCGATAATCGGTTTAATCTCTGCTTTTTCGCACTCTTCGTAAAATTCAATTGCTCCGTGCATCACGCCATGGTCGGTCAACGCCAAAGCCGTTTGGCCATCGCTTTTTGCCTTTTTGACCAAATCTTTAATCTTGCCCATACCGTCCAGCATAGAAAAATGCGAATGGACATGAATATGGACTAGCTGCGGCAAGTCATCAGTTTTTGGTTTTTCTTCTGTCATTTACCTTCTGGACAGATTAATATATTTATGGTTAAATAATGACGGAGGTGAAACCATGTTTATTATGGCATTACTGCTCCTTCT